>NZ_JBFUGW010000016.1:0-44084 GCF_056402735.1 Rhizobacter sp. P3_C12 | reverse complement strand
CCGCACCCGCCCGGCCATGCCTGGCTGGTGGTGCGCGGCGCGACGACCTCGCCGTGGCTGCCGCGCCGCATCGAGCGCCTGGGCTGGACCACCGAGCTGATCCCCGACCTCGCACAGGCCACGCAACGCGCCCGGCTCGGCGGCCGCCTGCCGGACTGCGTCGTGCTGGCCGAGGACGGCCTCGACGACAGCAGCGACCTGGAAGCGCTGCGCCAGGCGCTGCCCGACGGCACGCGCGTCACGCTGCTGCTGCGCCCCGACTTCCACCAGCCGGTGCTGCTCGAGCGCGCCGCGCGCAGCCGCATGGCGGTGCTGCTGAAGCCGCTGACGCCGGCCGAGCTGCGCACCGTCGCCAGCCCCGAGGCCCGCCCGGCACCGGCACGGCCCGAGCCGTCGACCCCGATGCGCCCCGGCATGCACGTGCTGGTGGTCGAGGACAACCCGCTGAACCAGCTGGTCGCGCGCGAGATGCTGATGGTGCTGGGCATGAAGGTCAGCGTCGCCGCGAGCGGCGAAGAGGCGCTCGCGCACTGCCTCGAGAAGGCGCCCGACCTCGTGCTGATGGACATCCAGATGCCGGGCATGGACGGCGTCGAGGCGACGCGCCGGCTGCGCGCGATGCAGGCCGACGGCACCCTGCCCGCCTTCCCGATCGTCGCGCTGACCGCGCATGCGCTGGCCGCCGACCGGCAGTCCAGCCTCGATGCCGGGATGGACGAGCACCTGACCAAGCCGATGCAGTTCGAGAGCCTGCGCACGGTGCTGGATCAATGGCGCCCCGATGACGCCGGGCTGACAAGCGACGACGAARGCGGGCCGACCGCGAACTAAGTCGCGCCGAATGCGACTGGGTGGACATTTCGTCCACTTGACGTGCTCGCGCGGCCGTTGCGTGTGAAAACATCCCGCCCTGCCGTGCGCGGTTGGGACAGAGTCGTCGACACGGCCAACGATCCAGAGAAGAAACCGGAGACACCATGAAGCAGCTTCTTTGCGTGCTGGCCTTGTCCAGCCTCGCGGCCAGCGCGGCCGCCCAGATCCTGATCGGCCAGACGGCAGGCTTCACCGGCGCGGTCGCCGCCGGCGTCAAGGAGACCACCGACGGCGCGAAGATGTACTTCGACGCGATCAATGCGCGCGGCGGCATCAACGGCCAGAGCATCGAGCTGGTCTCGATGGACGACAAGTTCGATCCGAAGCTCGCGGCCGAGAACGCGAAGAAGCTGATCACCGAGAAGAACGTGGTCGCGCTGTTCCTGGTGCGCGGCACGCCGCACACGCAGGCGATCGCGCCGCTGCTGGCCGAGTACCGGGTGCCGCTGGTCGCGCCGTCGACCGGCGCGATGGTGCTGCACAAGCCGGTCAACCCGTACATCTTCAACGTGCGCGCCACCTACCAGCGCGAGGCCGAGCGCGCGATCCGCCACCTGAGCCTGATCGGCATCGAGCGCATCGCGGTGCTGCACGTCGACGACAGCTTCGGCGTCGACGCCGTCGTCGGCGCCGCGGCCGGCTTCACCGCGGTCGGCAAGCAGCCGGCCGCGGTCGAGAAGTTCGACCGTGCGAAACCCGACTTCAGCGCGATCGTGCCGAAGCTGGTCAAGATGAACACGCAGGCCGTGCTGTTCATCGCCTCCGGGGCCGTCGTCGCCGAAGGCACGAAGGCGCTGCGCGATGCCGGCAGCCCGGCGCAGATCGTCACGCTGTCGAACAACTCCTCCAGCGGCTTCATCACGTTGATGGGCGACAACGCGCGCGGCGTGATCGTCACGCAGGTGTTCCCGTACGAGCGCTCGATCGCGTCGCCGCTCGTCAAGGAAGCGACGGAGCTCGCGAAGGCCAAGGGCTTCGAGGCGGTGTCGCCCGCGATGATGGAAGGCTTTGCCGGTGCGAAGGTGCTGGTCGAAGGCCTGCGCCGCGGCGGCGGCACGCCGACGCGCGACAAGCTGCTCGCGGCGCTGAACAACCTGCACAAGTACGACATCGGCGGCATGGAGGTCAGCTTCAGCACGAGCGACCACAGCGGTCTCGATTTTGCAGATCTCTCCATCATTGGATCCGACGGCAAGTTCCGTCGCTGAGCGCTTCGCGCAGCACGTCACGCCCTTGAGGGCGTGACACGCAGACAGGCGTACTGCACGCAGGCACGCCCGCCCTGCCCGTGAAACCATGGATTTCCTTGTGTTCACAGACAGAGCGGAGACACCTGATGAAGCAGTACCTCGGTGCGTTGGCCCTGGCGGCCACGATGATGTCGATCGGCGCCCCCGCCGCAGCCCAGCTCCTGGTCGGACAGACCTCCGGCTTCACCGGCCCGGCGGCGGCCGGCGTGAAGGAGAACACCGACGGGGCAAAGCTCTACCTCGACTGGGTCAATGCGCAGGGCGGCGTGCACGGGCAGCCGATCCAGCTGGTCTCGCTCGATGACAAGTTCGAGCCGCAGCTCAGCGCCGAGAACGCGAAGAAGCTGATCGTCGAGAAGAACGTGCTGGCGCTGTTCCTCGGCCGTGGCACGCCGAATGCGCAGGCCGTGCTGCCGCTGCTCAACGAACACCGGGTGCCGATGATCGCGCCGTCGACCGGTGCGATGGCCCTGCACAAGCCGCTGCAGCCCTACGTCTTCAACGTGCGCGCCACCTACCAGCGCGAGGCCGAGCGCACGATCCGCCACCTGAGCCTGGTCAGCGTCGACCGCATCGCGGTGCTGCAGGCCGACGACAGCTTCGGTGCCGATGCGGTGCAGGGCGCCATGGCCGGCTTCGATGCGATCGGCAAGAAGCCGGTGATGCTGGAGAAGTTCGATCGCAGCAGGCCCGACTTCAGCACGCTGGCACCGAAGGTCGCGAAATCGGGCGCGCAGGCGGTGCTGTTCATCGGCTCGTCGAGTGCGGTGGCCGAGGGCACGATGGCGTTGCGCCATGCCGGCTCCGCCGCCCAGGTGGTGACGCTGTCGAACAACGCGGCCAGCGGCTTCATCAAGATGATGGGGGTCAACGGCCGCGGCACCATCGTCTCGCAGGTGTTCCCGTACGAGCGCTCGATCGCGTCGCCGATCGTCAAGGAAGCGCTCGAGCTCGCGCGGGCCCGCAAGCTCGATGGCATCTCGCCCGCGATGATGGAAGGCTTCGCCGCCGCGAAGGTGCTGGTCGAAGGCCTGCGCCGCGCCGGCCCGGCGCCGACGCGCGAGCGGCTGGTGGCCGCGCTGAACGGCCTGACCCGCTACGACATGGGCGGCATGGAGATCAGCTACAGCGCCACCGACCACACCGGGCTCGACTTCGCCGACCTGTCCATCATCGGCAACGACGGCAAGTTCCGCCGGTGATCCGTGCGACCGGATGCAGCCGCGTCATTCCCACGGCAGCATCAGCGTCACCATCAGCAGCTTCTCGAACTCCGGCTCGAAGCGCTCGACGATCGCCTGCGGGTCGTTGCACAGCGCATCGTCGGTGACCAGCCCGAACTGCACGCCGCCGCCGTAGCTCAGGATGCTGACGCCGACGCCGATGTGGCCGGACTGCGGCACCCAGAACATCGTCTGGCGCAGCGTCGAGCCGCAGAACTTCAGCGGCACGGCCGGCCCCGGCACGTTGGTCATCACCGCGGTCGCCTTCTTCGCGAACAGGTTCAGCAGCGCATCCTGGGCCGGCTTGATCAGCAGCCCGGCCACCGACAGCACCGCGAACGCCAGCAGCGGCTGGTAGCTGCCCTTCAGGTCGGTCATGCGCGCGCGCACCGCGTAGACGCGCTCGACCGGGTTGCCGATGCCGATCGGCAGCACCAGCGGCACCAGCCCGAAGCGGTTGCCGAGCTGGTGCGCCTTCTCGAGCGGGCGCAGGTTCACCGGCACCATCGCGCGGATCTCCTGCCCGTCCGGGTTCTCGCCGCGCGCGCGCAGGTAGCCGCCGATCGCGCCGGCCACGCAGGCCAGCAGCACGTCGTTGACCGAGCAGTTCAGCGCGCGGCCGATCGCCTTCACCTGGTCGAGCGGGATCGGCTCGCCCCAGGCCACGTGCTTGCGGCCGACCGGCGTGCCCTTCAGCGAGGTCGGCGAATCGTCGGGCATCAGCGCGAGCGCGGCCACGTCGCTCAGCACCTGGTAGCCGGTGCGCGCCATGTCGAGCGAGCCCAGCAGCGGCTGCTGCGGATGGGCCAGCATCTCCATCGATTTGGCGATGCCGCCGCCGTACATGCCGATCGCCTTGACGGTCAGGTCGGTCAGCGGCTTGACGACCGCGTCGGAAAGCCAATCGGCATCACCCTCTTCGTCATCCGCCTTGCCACGGGTGCGGCGCGGCGGCGGGTCCTGGCCGCCGTCGGTGATCGACAGCATCACCGAGATCAGCGCGATGCCGTCGGCGATGCAGTGGTGCACGCGGGCGATCAGCGCGCTGCCGCCCTCGTAGTCGTCGACCAGGTGGAACTGCCACAGCGGGTGGGCCCGGTCCAGCGGCGTGCTGCTCAGTTCGGCGACGCGTTCCTGCAGCGCCTGGCGGGCCGACTGGCCGCGCGCGCGCCGCAGCGGCTCGTGCAGCACGTGGCGCTGCAGGTCGAAGGCGGGGTCGTGGACCCAGCTCGCGCCCATCGCGTCCTCGACCACCTTCTGGCGGAAGCGCCCGTACTTCAGCAGCTTGTCTTCGACGCGCTCGCACAGCGCGGCGTGCGTGATGGCCGGCTGCAGCAGCCAGACGCCGACGATCATCATCAGGTTCACGTCGTTGTCCATGCGCAGCCAGGCGGTGTCGACACGGGACATGCGCTGGGCGGCGACGTGGGTGGAGGTGGGCATCGTCGAGGTCTCCTGGGGGGATGAATCTTGTTGTGCGAGCGACGATGATGGGTAACATTCGCCGCGTCAATGCCGACTTTCACCCAAGCATCCCCGGAGACATTCATGGCCGACCTCAAGACCCTGTTCGAAGCCGCCGTGGCCGACTCGAAGAACCTGCCCGAGAAGCCCGACAACATGACGCTGCTGAAGATCTACGCGCTGTACAAGCAGGCGAGCAGCGGCGACGTCGACGGCAAGCGCCCCGGCTTCACCGACATGGTCGGCCGCGCCAAGTGGGACGCCTGGGATGCCGTCAAGGGCAAGCCGGCCGACGAGGCGATGCAGGAGTACGTCGACCTGATCGAATCGCTGAAGGAATGACCCGCGATCGCCAGCCCGGCCTGGACACGCTGCGGGCCCTGGCGATCCTGTTGGTCTTCGCCTACCACTACCGGGTATTCGTCAGCGGGCAGGACACCTTCGGCTGGGCCAGCGCGATCGGCTGGACCGGCGTCGACCTGTTCTTCGTGCTCAGCGGCTACCTGATCGCCAACCAGTTGCTGGGCGGGCTGCTGCAGGAGCGCCGGCTGTCGTTCGGCGCGTTCTATGCGCGGCGCGCGCTGCGCACGCTGCCGAACTTCTGGGTCGTGCTGGCGCTGTACTTCCTGCTGCCGGCGGTGATGGGCGGGCGCGAGCCGCCGCCGCTGTGGCGCTTCCTGACCTTCACGCAGAACATCGATCTGCAGCCGGGCACCGCGTTCTCGCATGCCTGGTCGCTGTGCATCGAGGAGCAGTTCTACCTCGGGCTGCCGCTGGCGCTGTGGGGCGTGACGCGGCTGCGGCACCAGCGGGCACTGGCCTGGGCGCTGATCGCGGCGCTGGTGCTGGCGGCGATCGCGTGGCGCAGCGCGCTGTGGCTGCAGTACGGCCGCGAGGCCGGCGGCGCGATCGAGCGCTATTACCCGACGGTGTACTACGGCTCGCTGTCGCGGCTCGACGAGTTCCTGCCCGGCGTCGCGCTCGCGCTGCTGAAGAACGGGCACCCGCAGGCCTGGGCGCGCCTGATGCAGCACGGCAAGGCCCTGTTCGGGCTCGGGCTGGCCGCGACGCTCGCGATGCTGTGGGGCCTGATGAACTTCTACGAGATCGACGGTTACGGGTACGGCTACCTGATGAGCGGCTTCGGCTACTCGCTGATGGCGATGGCCTGGGCGCTGCTGCTGCTCGGCGCGCTGAGCCGCGGTTCGCCCCTGCAGCGCTGGCGGGTGCCGGGCGCGGCCTCGCTCGCGCTGTGGTCGTACGCGCTGTACCTGACGCACAAGCCGATCGCGTTCATCGTGAACCGGCAGCTCAAGCCGTGGGCGCTTCCGGCGCCGCTGCTGGTCGTCGTGATCTCGGCGGCCTGCCTGCTGGGCGGCTGGCTGCTGTTCAGGCTGGTCGAGACGCCGTTCATGCGGTGGCGGGATCGGTGGGTGCCGCGGCAGTTCGATGCGCCAGGCGGATCGACGCAGGGCACACCGGCTGCCGCGCGTTGACCGCCGAGACGGCTAACCCTTGCTCTTCTTCGCCGCCGCCTTCTTCGCCGGCGCCTTGCCCCCCGCCAGCAGCGCATCCAGGTTCTTCTCGATCTCGCCCTGGATCGTGCCGGCGAAGGCGCCCATCAGGAAGCCGAGCTTGGCCTGCAGGTCGAAGTGATCGGCTGCGACCACCAGCTCGCCGCTGACGCCGGAGCGCGTGAACTCCACCGTGTCGCTGTCCTCGCCCTCGATCACGGTGCATTCCATCTCGAATTTCTTCTCGGCCTCCTCGGCCCATTTCCATGCGATCTCGCGTGCGCGGGCCAGGCCCAGGTCGTGGTCGCGGTGGATGTGGATGTCGGGCATGTCGGTCTCCTCGGGTCCTTATGGGGTCGTCGTGGTCGCCACGGTGGCGCCGGCGGCCAGTGTCGCGCGCCGTTCGTCGCGCGGCAACGCGGCAATGCGGCGCACCTCGGCGTAGAAGCGGTCGAAATCGCGGCCCTCGCGTTCGAACAGCCGCTCGAACTGCGGCACCAGCTCGTTGTAGGCCGCCAGCACGCCCAGCGATGCATTGTTCGCGCGCGCGAACCAGTTGTCGTAGCCGGCGTAGCCCTGCCACGCACCGGCCTTCAGCGCTGCGTAGTCGCTGCGCAGCGTCGCCATGCGTTCGGCCTTCGCGGCGCGCTTGTCGGCGTCGCTGCGGCCGCTGCGGTAGATCGCGTCCAGGTCGCTGCGCGCCTGCATCGTCAGCGCGCGGAACTCCTGGCGCCGCTTGTCGTAGCGCTCGTACTCGTCGCGCGCCGCGGCGGTCGATTTCTCGACCAGCCAGCGCGCGCCGCCGATGCGCTCCACCGCGGTCGCGAACGACTCGTTGAACATCGTGTCGTCCTTCGCGAAGGCCACCTGGTGCGCCAACTCGTGGAAGATCAACCGCGCCAGCTCGCCCTCGGGCCAGCGGATGAAGGTGTTCAGCAGCGGGTCGCTGAAGAAGCCGCCCGGCAGCTTGCCCAGCGTCGAATAGGCCGGCACCGCGTACACGCTGACCTCCAGGCCTTCGGTGCGCAGCGCATCGCCTTGCTCGTCGGCTGCCACCTGGTCGAAGTAGCCGCGGTAGCCGACGCAGCCGGTCACCGGGTAGCACCAGGTCTTCAACTGCAGGCTCAGCTCGGGCGCGGCCACCACGTTCCACACCGCGGCGCTGCGGTGCAGGTCGGCATAGCGCCGGTAGCTCGCGTTGTCCGGCAGCTTCAGCTCGCTGACCGCGTAGTCGCGCATGCGCTGCGTCAGCTGCAGGCGCTCGCGCAACGGGTCGGAGGTGGCGGGGTCGGCGAGCCAGTCACTGACCGGCTTCGCCTGGTTCAGCAGGCTCAGGTGGCCACCGACCGATTGCGCCAGGTAGCGCACCGAACCGCAGCCGCTGAGCGAACCCAGCAGCGCGACCGCGCCCACTGCCACCCACCATCTTTTCTTCACCGGAACTCGCATCACGCGAGTCTAGGCGAGCCCTGCAGGCTCAGGTCAGCCGCCGCCCATTGGCCCCCAGCACCGCCAGGGCGACATAGCGCGAGGCGACGTACGGCGCCGCCCCGCCGAAGCCGAGCGCAAACTCGCCCAGGTTCAGCTGCTTCAGGCCGGTCAGCGCCTGGCGCAGCTTGTCGCGCGTCAGGTCGCGGCCGGCGCGGCGCAAGCCCTCGGCCATCACCATCGCGTTGGCGTAGCCTTCGAAGCTGCTGGCGCCGAAGTCCTCGCGGCCGATCGCACGCATCGCCGCCTGGTAGTTGCGCACCGACTCGAGCTTCTGCGACAGCGCATCCGGAAACACCTGCGACAACGCGATGCCCTGCGACGCGGCCCCCAGCTTGGCCAGCTCCGACGAGATCACCGACACCGACAGCCCGACCATCGGCAGGCCGGCCATGCGTGCGCGCAGCTGCAGCATCAACGCCGTGCTGGTCGTGCCGGTGGTGCCGAAGAACACCACGTTGGGCTTGGCCGCGAGCAACTGGTCGATGACCTGCGTCGCGTTGGAGCCGTCCACGGCCGCCGGCACGGTCGCCACTGCCTGCAACCCGGCCGACTGCAACGCGGCGGTCGCGTCCTTCGCGACCTCCTTGCCGAACGGGTTGTCGAGGTAGACCAGCGCGATGTCCTTCAGGCCCATCGCGACCAGCTGCTGGGTCACGCGCGTCACCTCGTCGGTGTAGCTCGCCCGCACGTGGAAGACGTTGCGCTGGCCCGGCTGGCGCAGCGACGAGGCGCCGGTGATCGGGCCGACATAGGGCACGCCCGCCTGCTCGATCGCCGGGATGATCGCGGCGTTGTTCGCGGTGCCGATGCACGAGATCAGCGCGAACGCGGTGTTGCCCTCGATCATCTGCTTCACGTTCTCGACGGTGCGCGCCGGCACGTAGCCGTCGTCCTTCATCAGCAGGCGCAGCTCGCGGCCGTGGATGCCGCCGGCCTTGTTGATCGCGCCGAAGGCGGCCGAGATGCCGGAGTTCTGGTCGCGGCCCGCGCCGGCCAGGATGCCGCTCAGTGCGGCCGAACTGCCGAGCGTGACCTGCGTCGCCCCGAGCCCCTCGTCGGCCGCGCTCGCGACCTGCACCCACGCGGCGCCGCTCGCCGCCGCCATCCCCTGCACACACGAACGCAAGAACAACCGACGTTTCATCGCAACGACTCCTGGCGAAAAGCAGCCACTCTGGGGGCAGCCTCGCAGTACATCTGTCCCGGGGGCGACACCGCCGAAGACATCGCCACAAATCGTGACACCTGTCACCGGCCGCGCGGCCGGCCTGCGTCATTCCCGCGACACGTCCACCAGGCAGTCGTAGAAGCTCGGGGCACGCCCCAGGTCGGTCAGCCGTTGGTGCGTCAGTTCATTGACGTTGCTGCCGCGCACGCCCAGCTTGCGCCACCAGATGCCCAGGCCGTTGACGACGCCGGGCCGCGCACGCGGGCTGATCACCGCCTTGCACCAGTACTCGCCGCGGTCGTTGAACACCCGCACCAGCTCGCCGCCTGCGATGCCACGCGCCTGCGCATCGCCGGCATGGATCTCCAGCACCGGCTCGCCCTCGATGTCGCGCAGGCTCTGCACGTTGACGAAGCTGGAGTTCAGGAAGTTGCGCGCCGGCGGCGAGATCATCGCGAGCGGGTAGCGCTTCGCCAGCTCGGGCGTCGAACGGGCCGATTCGTAGTTCGGCACGTGGTCGGGCACGCCCCAGCCCGGCGCATCGATCGTGCAGCGGCCGCTCGCGGTCGGGAAACCGCCGTTCGCGAACGGCGCTTCCGCGATCTGCAACTTCACCCAGTGCTTCTCGCGCAGTTCGTCGAAATCGACGACATCGGTGCGGAAGGCCTGGCGCGCCAGGGCTTCGTCGCTGTCGCTGAAGCACGCGGCATCGAAGCCCATGCGCGCCGCCAGCTCGCGGAAGATCTGCGTGTTCGGCTTCGCCTCGCCCACCGGCGCGATCGCTGCCTCGTTGATCAGCACGTAGGTGTGGCCGTAGCTGGTGTGCACGTCCAGGTGCTCCAGCTGCGTGGTGGCCGGCAGCACGTAGTCGGCGTGGTCGGCGGTGTCGGTCATGAAGTGCTCGAGCACCACCGTGAACAGGTCCTCGCGCTTGAAGCCCTTCACCACCTTCGGCGATTCGGGCGCCACCGCGACCGGGTTGCTGTTGTAGACCACCAGCGCCTCGATCTTCGGGCCGAACGCCGCCGAGCTCTCGCGCAGCAGGTCGTCGCCGATGGTGCTCATGTTGATGGTGCGCGGGCGCCGGCCGGCCAGCAGCTCGGGCCGCTGCAGCGCGGCCTTGTCGGGATGGAACCAGCCCGATGCCGACAGCAGCATGCCGCCCGCACGCTGCCGCCACGCGCCGGTCAGGCACGGCAGGATCGCCACCAGCCGCACCGCATTGCCGCCGCCGCGCACGCGCTGCATGCCGTAGTTCAGGCGGATCGCGGCCGGCTTCGTCGTGCCGTAGTCGCGCGCCAGGCCGCGCACCTCGTCGGCGCTGATGCCGCAGGTCTCGGCGGTGCGCTCGGGCGTCCAGGCCATCGCGCGCTCGCGCAGCGCGGGCCAGCCTTCGGTGTGGCGTTCGATGTAGTCGGCGTCCAGCCAGTCGTTGACGACCAGCTCGCGCATCAGCCCGAGCGCGAGCGCACCGTCGGTGCCCGGCAGCAGCGCGATGTGCTGGTGGCATTTGTCGGCCGTCTCGGTCTTGCGCGGATCGATGCAGACCAGCTTCGCGCCGTTGCGCTTGGCCGCGTTCGCGAAAGTCCAGAAATGCAGGTTCGATGCGATCGAGTTGCTGCCCCAGATCACGATCAGCTTGCTCTCGGCGAAGTGCTCGACGTGCATGCCGACCTTGCCGCCGTAGGTCGCCATCAGCGCCTCGGCACCGGCCGACGCGCAGATGGTGCGGTCGAGCAGCGAGGCCCCGAGCTGGTGGAAGAAGCGCCCGGCCATGCTCTCGCCCTGCAGCAGGCCCATCGTGCCGGCGTAGCTGTACGGCACGATGGCCTCGGGCGCGCGCGACGCGATCCCGGACAGGCGCGCCGCGATGTCCGACAGCGCCTCGTCCCAGCTCACCGGCACGAACTGCCCGCTGCCCTTCGGCCCGACGCGCTTCAGCGGGTGCAGCACGCGGTCCGGGCTGTAGGTTCTCTCGGTGTAGCGCGACACCTTGGTGCACAAGGCACCGTGCGTGGTCGGGTGATCGGGGTCGCCCTGGATGCGGATCGCACGATCGTTCTCGACGGTCACGCGAATGGCGCAGGTGTCTGGACAGTCATGCGGGCACGCAGCCGCAACAGTTCGGTAACTCATCGCGGAACTATTGCACATGCTTCCGGATGTATGTGCCCGCTAGGTCATGAACCGTAAGCTTTGTACCGATATGGACGGATATCCTTACGCCCCAGCAAACGGCCCGCCGAGTCGTAACAAGCTGCAACACATTTGTCAACGGAACTTGCCCTATGAAACGTCGTGAACTTCTCAAGAGCGTCGCCGCCGGCAGCGCTGTGTTGGCGCTGCCTGCGCTGGCTCAAAGTGACCGCCGGCTCGTGCTGGGCCAGTCCGCTGCCTTCACCGGCCCGGCGGCACAGCTGGGCATCCAGATGAACCGCGGCGCCCGCGTGTACTTCGATGCCTTCAATGCCGCCGGTGGCGCCAACGGCCACACCATCGAGCTGAAGACGCTGGACGACGGCTACGAGCCGGACCGTTGCAAGGCCAACACCGACCGCTTCATCAAGGAAGACGTGTTCGCGCTGTTCGGCTATGTGGGAACGCCGACCTCGCTGGCCGCGCTGCCGCTGGTCAACGACAGCAAGATGCCGTTCTTCGGGCCGTTCACCGGTGCCGAGGCGCTGCGCGAGCCGTTCAGCAAGTCGGTCTTCCATGTGCGTGCCTCGTACTACGACGAGACCGCGCTGATCGTGAAGAACCTGACGCAGCTGGGCCTGAACAAGGTCGCGGTGTTCTACCAGAACGACGCGTACGGCAAGGCTGGCCTGGAAGGCGTGACGCGCGCGCTGAAGCCGCTGAGCCTCGCGCCGGTGGCGCTGGGCACGGTCGAGCGCAACACCGTCGCGGTCAGCCAGGCGGTGAAGGACATCGTTCCGACCTTTCCCGATGCGGTGGTGCTGATCAGCGCCTACAAGTCGTGCGCCGCGTTCATCCGCGAGGCCCGCAAGGCCGGCTACGGCGGCACCTTCTACAACGTGTCGTTCGTCGGCACGCAGGCGCTGGCCGACGAGCTCGGCAAGGAAGGCCGCGGCGTGATGATCAGCCAGGTGATGCCATTCCCGTTCTCGACCACCACGCCGATCTCGCGCGAGTACCTGGATGCGGTGGCGAAGGCCGGCGGCGACGCGACGCCGAACTACTCCAGCATGGAAGGCTACCTGGCCGCGAAGGTGTTCGCGGAAGGCCTGAAGCGCGCCGGCCGCGCGCCGTCGCGCGACGCGCTGATCGCCGGGCTGGAGTCGATCCAGAACGCGAACTTCGGCGGCTTCAACGTGCACTTCGGTGCGAAGGACCACGTCGCGTCCAGTTTTGTCGACGTGTCCATGCTGACCGAAGACGGCAAAGTCCGCCGGTAGGCCCACCCCCGAGGCGCTGCGCGCCTCCCCCTCAAGGGGGCGCCGCCAGTGGCCCGGCGAAGCCGGTTCCACGGCGTCCGCTTGATCGACTCGTGCGCGTTGCGCCGAGTATTTGTTTGTTTTGTCTGGAGTTGCTGTGAAACGTCGTCATTTCCTGAGCCTGGGTGCTGCGGCGCCGGTTGCCCTGGCCTTCCCGAAGCTGGCGACCGCCGCCTCCACCAAGATCGTGCTCGGCCAGTCGGCCGCGTTCTCGGGCCCGGCCAGCGCGCTGGGCGAGCGCTTCAAGGAAGGCGCGCTGCTCGCCTTCGAGCGCGTCAATGCGCGCGGCGGCATCAACGGCCGCACGATCGAGCTGCGCAGCGTCGATGACGGCTACGAGCCCGACCGCTGCGCCGAGAACACGCAGAAGCTGCTGAAGGACGACGTGTTCGCGCTGTTCGGCTACATCGGCACGCCCACGTCGGTCGCCGCGCTGCCGCTGGCCACCGCGGCGCGCACGCCGTTCTTCGCGCCGTTCAGCGGCGCCGAGGTGCTGCGCTCGCCGTTCAACCGCATGGCCTTCCATGTGCGTGCGTCGTACAACGACGAGACCGCCGAGATCGTCAAGCAGATCACCTCGATCGGCATGCAGCGCATCGGCGTCTTCTACCAGAACGACAGCTACGGCAAGGCCGGCCTGGACGGCATGACGGCAGCGCTGACGGCGCACAAGCTGAAGCCGGTGGGCCTGGGCACGGTCGAGCGCAACACGGTGAACGTGACGGCCGGCGTCGGCACCATCCTGGCCGACAAGCCCGATGCGATCGTGCTGATCAGCGCCTACAAGTCGTGCGCGGCGTTCATCCGCGAGGCTCGCAAGCAGGGCTTCGCCGGCAGCTTCTACAACGTGTCGTTCGTCGGCACGCAGTCGCTGGCCGCCGAGCTCGGCCAGGACGCCCGCGGCGTCGCGATCAGCCAGGTGATGCCGCTGCCGTTCAGCGCCACGGTGCCGATCTCGGCCGACTACCTGTCGGCCGGCAAGGCGCTGGGCGCGAAGTTCGAGCCCAACTACGGCGGCATCGAAGGCTTCGTCGCGGCCCGCACGATGATCGAGGGCCTGCGCGCGGCCGGCGGCAACGTGACGCCGGAATCGCTCGTGACGGCGCTGGAGAACATGCCCGAGCTGAACCTCGGCGGCTTCTTCATCGACTTCAACGACCGCTCGCATGCCGGCTCGAAGTACGTCGACATGACGATCCTGACGGCCGAAGGCAAAGTACGCCACTGAGTCGCGTAGCCCGGATGTCAATCCGGGTGCAGCTCGACCGCTGGCTGAAATGCCCGGAATGGCTTCCGGGCTACGGTGGCCTGTAAACTGCTTCGCTCCCTCTCAGGAGCGTGCCTCATGCAGTTGATCGAATCCATCCTGGCCGATGCCGCGGCCGTCACGGCGATCCGACGTGACATCCATGCCCACCCCGAACTCTGCTTCGAGGAGAAGCGCACCGCGGACGTGATCGCGAAGGCGCTCACCGACTGGGGGATCCCGATCCACCGCGGCCTCGGCACCACCGGCGTCGTCGGCATCGTCAAGGGCACGGCCGGCACGAGCGATCGCGCCGTCGGCCTGCGCGCCGACATCGACGCGCTGCCGATGACCGAGAAGAACACCTTCGCGCACGCCAGCACCACGCCGGGCAAGATGCATGCGTGCGGCCACGACGGCCACACCGCGATGCTGCTGGCGGCCGCCAAGCACCTGTCGAAGAACCGCCACTTCGACGRCACCGTCTACCTGATCTTCCAGCCGGCCGAAGAAGGCGGCGGCGGCGCGCGCGAGATGATCAAGGACGGCATCTTCAAGCAGTTCCCGATGGAAGCGGTGTTCGGCGCCCACAACTGGCCCGGCATGAAGGTCGGCCAGTTCGCGCTGAAGAATGGCCCGTGCTTCGCGTCGAGCAACGAGTTCCGCATCGTGATCCGCGGCAAGGGCTCGCATGCCGCGATGCCGCACAACGGCATCGACCCGGTGCCGATCGCCTGCCAGCTGGTGCAGGGCTTCCAGACCATCATCACGCGCAACAAGCGGCCGATCGATGCCGGCGTGATCTCGGTGACGATGATCCATGCCGGCGAGGCCACCAACGTGGTGCCCGACAGCGTCGAGATCCAGGGCACGGTGCGCACCTTCACGCTCGAGGTGCTCGACCTGATCGAGAAGCGCATGAAGGAAGTGAGCGAGAACCTGTGCGCCGCGTTCGATGCGAGTTGCGAGTTCGAATTCACCCGCAACTACCCGCCCACCATCAACCACCCGGTGGAGACCGAGTTCGTGCGCGGCGTGATGGCCGACGTGGTCGGTGCCGACAACGTGCAGGAGTTCGAGCCGACGATGGGCGCCGAGGACTTCAGCTACTTCCTGCTCGAGAAGCCGGGCTGCTACTTCCTGATCGGCAACGGCGACGGCAGCCACCGCATCGGCGGCCACGGCATGGGCCCGTGCATGCTGCACAACCCGAGCTACGACTTCAACGACGACCTGATCCCGCTGGGTGCGACGCTGTGGGTGCGCCTGGCCGAACAGTGGCTCTCGAGATGACCCACCCCCGAAGCGCCTTCGGCGCCTCCCCCTCAAGGGGGCGCCGCCAGCGGCCCGGCGAAGCCGGTTCCGCGGCGGCCGCTTGATCCTGGATGACCGCCATGAGCTTCGACCCGCCCTCCTCCTTCTTCGCCCAGACCTACGCCGAGGCGCGCGGCAAGTTCCTGGCCGCCGCCGAGGCGGCCGAGCTCGACGTCGAGACCCATGTGCACCCGCTGCTCGGCCGCGACGGCGAGACGCTCGCGATGGACGTGGTGCGCGACGGYCCCGCCGATGCGAGCCGGCTGCTGATCGTCAGCAGCGCCTGCCACGGCGTCGAGGGCTTCTGCGGCTCGGGCATCCAGGTCGGGCTGCTGGGCGATGCGGCATGGCGTGCGTCGGCGCACGCGGCCGGCGTGGCGGTGCTCTACCTCCACGCGCTGAACCCGTACGGCTTCTCGTGGTGGCGCCGCACGACGCACGAGAACGTCGACCTGAACCGCAACTTCCACGATTTCAGCCAGCCGCTGCCGGCCAACCCCGGCTACGACGAACTGGCCGGGCTGCTGGTGCCGCCGATGTGGCCGCCATCGCCCGAGGTGATGATGCGCGTCGGCCAGTTCGTGCAGCAGCGCGGCATGGAGGCGCTGCAGGCCGCCGTCTCCGGCGGCCAGTACGACCACCCCGAGGGCCTGTTCTACGGCGGACGCAACCCGACCTGGAGCCACGTCACGCTGCGCCACGTGCTGCAGCAGCACGGGCGGCGCGCCGCGCGGCTCGGCTGGATCGACCTGCACACCGGGCTCGGGCCGGCCGGCGTCGGCGAGCGCATCTTCGCGTGCCGCGACGATGCGGCAGCGCTGCAGCGGGCCCGTGCGTGGTGGGGCGACGGCATCACGTCGATCTACGACGGCAGCTCCAGCTCGCCGCTGCTGACCGGGCTGATGTGGTCGGCCGCCTACGACGAATGCCCGCAGGCCGAGTACACCGGCATCGCGCTCGAGTACGGAACGCTGCCGATCATGCAGATGATCGAGGCGCTGCGGGCCGACCAGTGGGTCGAGAACCACCCCGAGGCGCCGGCCGGGCAGCGCGCGCAGATCAAGCAGCAGACGCGCGATGCGTTCTACATCGACACGCCGCAGTGGAAGCAGCAGGTGTGGGAGCAGGCGCGCGATGCGGCAGGGGCGGCGGTGCGGGGGCTGGCAGCGGATTCGGTCCGGAACTGATCGATCCAGGTCGGCGAGCGCGACGACGAATCGGGCCTGCCGGTCTATCGTGGCATCCTCCCGCCACGAAAGCCCGCCATGCTCGAACTGCGCCCCACCTGCGAACACTGCAACACCGCGCTGCTGCCGGAATCGATCGATGCGCGCATCTGCAGCTTCGAATGCACCTTCTGCGCGAACTGCGTCGACCGCGTGCTCGGCAACGTCTGCCCGAATTGCGGCGGCGGCTTCGTGCCGCGCCCGGTGCGGCCGGTGCATGACTGGAAGGGCGGCAACCACCTCGCGCGCTACCCCGCCAGCACGGCGGTGAAGCATCGGCCGGTCGACCCGGCGGCACACGCCGCGCTGCGCGAAGGCCTGCAGGGCATCGAGCCCGAGAAACGATGACCCGCGTCGACATCGCGATCGTCGTGCCACCGCGCACGCTGCTGCTCGATGTCGCCGGGCCGGCGGAGGCGTTCCGTCTCGCGGACGCGCACCTCGCGGACCAGGGCCGGCCGGAGCGCTTTCGGCTGCGCTTCGTCGGGCCGCAGGCGCAGGCCGCGAGCTCGGTCGGGCTGCAGGTGGCCGGGCTCGAACCTTTGCCCGACCGCTTCGCCGCACCGACCTGGTTGATGGTGGTCGGCCAGCCCGCCGCCGCGCTCGGCCGTCCCGATGCCGCCACGCTCGACACCATCGACTGGCTGCGCCGCGACATCGGCCCGCTGCTGGCGTCGGGCGAGGACCACCGCCTGGTCGGCGTCTGCACCGGCACGCTGCTGCTGGCCCGCGCCGGCCTGCTCGGCGGGCGGCGCTGCACCACGCACCATGCGTTCATCGAGACGCTGCGCCGCCTCGCGCCCGCGGCGCAGGTGGTCGACAACCGCGTGTTCGTGCTCGATGGCGCGCTCGCCACCAGCGCCGGCGTGACGGCCGGCATCGACCTCGCGCTGCACCTGATCGCGCTGGCCTGTGGCGATGCGCTGGCGGCGCGGGTCGCGAAGGACCTGGTGGTCTACCTGCGCCGCACGCCCAACGACCCCGAGCTGTCCCCGCTGCTGGCGCACCGGCACCACCTCCACCCGGCGCTGCACCGCGCGCAGGATGCGGTGTGCGAGCGGCCCGGCGACGACTGGACGCTCGGCTCGCTCGCCGAGGCCGCGCACGTGACGACGCGCCACCTGCTGCGGCTGTTCGCCGAGCACGCGGCGGTGTCGCCGATGACCTATGTGGAGAAGATCCGCCTCGAGCGGGCGCGCCAGGCCTTGTCGGGCGGCGCGAGCGTCACGCGGGCCGCGGAGCATGCGGGGTTCGCGTCGGACCTGCAGCTGCGTCGGGCGTGGGGGCGGCACCTCGAAGGCACGCCCCGCACGGTCCGGCCGTGAATCACGCGCGCCGCCGCTGCTGGACGCGAGACACGGCCTGCCCTGCTAGAAAAGGTTCTCGAACCCATGCCACGCCTGCCCCTGAAGGGCAGCCATGCCCTGACAGAAACGCGGTAGTTCCTCGTCGCCCGCCAGACTCGCGTGCAACAGGTACTTCCCAAGGAAGTACTCGATGTGGGCGCGGTAGCTCGGACCCTCCGACGCCAATTGCCCACCGAAGCGCCTCGCCTGCAGCTCGTAGCGCTTTGTACAGCGCAAACCCTCCTCCGACGCATATCCTCCCCTTTCTTCTTCAAGAGGCAGGATCGCGCTGCTCACGCTGAGGTGGAGCTGCTGGAGTACCGGCATCTGCTGGGCCCCCAGGATGTCCAGTATTCGGCAGTACGAGTCCTTGATTCGATGCAAGTGCTGCGCCCGCGGGGTATCGTCTTCCACCGCATCCAGAGCCTTCAGGCAGGCGCGCAATGCCTGGCGGTCGGCCCGGTCCACCGAGATCTCCATCGCAGCCCGCAATGCACGGACCGCAGGTGCTGCCTCCTCCTGTGAGTGCGGGACCGACGAGAGCAGGCCGATGATGGCTTTCGCAACAGGCGCGCGCTGCCACTCAATGCAATTCGCGAGGACGGCACGCCGAAACAAGCCAAGTGCGGATCTCTGGCCACGCAGTCTGATCCGGGCTCGCATCACGGCGACAAGCGAAGCGCCATCCACGAAGGATGTCTTGGCAAAGACCAGCGGCATCTCATCCTCGGTGTCAGGCAGCAAGTGCGGATGAGTGGCATCCAGCTTGTGCAAGGCTTCTCTCAAACTGCTCCGCGCCCTTTCGCTCCGCGGCGCGCTGCCACGCATCGACTCATCGTGGATCATGGTGTCATGCGACATGACACGACCCGGATGGGCCTGCCCGTCGTCAAACTGAATGCCGGAATGGCTTCGCCATATCTGCTCAACGCCTGACGCGAGAGCTTTCAACCGACCCGCATCGTCCATGCGTTCGGCCAGCGCGTCTATTTCGCCGCTGAAATACTGCGCCTTCTTCCTGTAAGCCGCGACTTCCGGACTCTCGGGTTCACCGACAACGGAATACAGATCCCGTTCACGAAGCTCGCCTTGTGATCCCGCGATGCCGGTCGCCTCGGCAGCTTGCTGCGAGATGACCCCCATCTCGACGGCCTCGACAAGCAACTGCCGCGCCCGTGCTTCGTGCCCGCACTGGGTGAGCACATCGGCGATGCACAAAACGGCATCTGCTTCCGGCCCCCCGGTTTCCAGCCGATTCGCCGACAGCTCTCCGTCCTCCAGCAATTGCGGAAGCGCCCGGTCCAGCGTGATCAGTGCCTCGTGCAGGCGCGCGTGCCGCCCCGGCGCCGACGCAGCACACAGGTCGAGCATGCGGGCGATGCTGCCGGGCTCGTCGGACCACCATGGCACCTGGGCCTCGACGACCGGTGCCGTCGTACGATGGGTCGCGACTCGTTTGACCATGGCGCAGGTCTCCGTTCAATCAAGTGTGGGGCGCAAAAAGAAGAATGCCGCCATGAGTGGCGGCATTCGTGCTTTCGTTCCGCGGCCCCCGCACCGCGCGCGCCGCCTCAGGCGCGCCGCTCGTGCCTCACGAGGCTCGCGTTGGCGGCCAGCTGATCGCGCAGCCGCACGATCGTCTGCGGCTCACTCAGCAGGCGCATCCGGTCGGCCTTGCTCAGGCGCTCGGTGTCCTGGTCGGCCAGCAGGCCCTTCACCAGCAGGCGACGCGCCTTGCCGCGGCTGCCCCAGCCGGTGTTGCGCGGGCCCATCGCACCGCGCACCACGTCGAACAGCCACGGGTCGCTCAACGCATCGCGGAACTGGCGCAGCGGCGCCGCGCGGCGCGCGTGGGCCCAGGCCCGGCGCAGCACGGTCGGCGCCGAATGCTCTTCCGGCGTCAGCAGCAGCTTGCTGGCAAGCAGGCGCTTGCCCAGGCCGGAGCGACTCGTCAGCACCACCAGCGGCACCGCCAGCAGCAGCGGCAGGCCCATCGGCGCCAGCCACAGCGTGGCCTGCGGCTGCACCCACAGCACCAGCGCCGACAGCAGGGCCACGCCACCGCTGATGAACATGAAGCGGCGCGCCGCATCGGCCCAGCCGATGTCGCTCGCTTCGCGCGGCGGCGATTTCCAGTCCAGCTTCAGGCCGGTCAGCGCGACGATCACGAACAGCGTGTGCGCCATCATCCGCACCGGCGCCTGCAGCACCGAGAGCCCGCCTTCCAGCAGCGCGCCCTGGATCAGCGCGGCGGTGCCGCCGTAGCGGCGCTGCTGCTTCGTCATCACGATCGCGGCCACGCCCATCACGCGCGGCATCGCCAGCATCACCGCGGTGGCCACCCACAGCAGCGCCATCTCGACCGGCAGCTCGCGCGCCGAACCGAACACCGGGTGGCCGCCGAACATCCACAGCCCCGCGCCCAGCAGCACGAAGGCCAGCCACAGCGGCGCCGACAGGTAGGCGAGAGCGCCGGTCAGCAGCATCGCGCGGTGCACGCCGTGCAGGCCGGGCTCGGCGATCAGGCGGGCGTTCTGCAGGTTGCCCTGGCACCAGCGGCGGTCGCGCTGCAGTTCTTCCAGCAGGTTGGGCGGCTGCTGTTCGTAGCTGCCGTGCAGGTCGTGCACCAGCCACACGTGGTAGCCGGCACGGCGCATCAGCGCGGCTTCGACGAAATCATGCGACAGGATCTCGCCGCTCAGGCCGCCATGGCCCTTCAGCGGCGCGAGGCCGCAGTGCTTCATGAAGGGCTCGACGCGGATGATCGCGTTGTGGCCCCAGTAGTGCGATTCGCCCAGCTGCCAGTACTGCATGCCGGCGGTGAACAGCCGGCCCGCGACGCGGCCCGAGAACTGCTGCGAGCGCGCATGCACCGTGTCGAGCCCGCAGGCCTGCGGCGCGGTCTGCAGGATGCCGGCGTTCGGGTTGGCTTCCATCAGCCGCACCAGCTTGACGAGGCAGTCGCCGCTCATCACGCTGTCGGCATCCAGCACCACCATGTAGCGGTAGTCGCGGCCGAAGCGGCGGCAGAAATCCGCCACGTTGCCGGCCTTGCGCTTGGTGCGGATGGTGCGCCAGCGGTAGTAGATGCGATCGGCCAGCCCGCTCTCGGCGCGCAGTTCGGCCCAGGCGGCCAGCTCGGCGGCACGGATCTCGGGGTCGTTGGTGTCCGACAGCACGTAGACGTCGAACAGGCTCGATGCGCCGGTGGCGGCCAGCGATTCGACGGTCGCGCGCAACCCGGCGAACACGGTGGAGACCTGCTCGTTGCAGATCGGCATGATGATCGCCGTGCGGGCGCCCTTGTGGATCGGCTCGTTGCCGACCGAGGCCGCCGACATCGCATGCCGGTCGCCGCGCCATAGCACCCAGAAGCCCATCATCGCGGTGAAGAACCCCGCCGACACCCAGGCGAACAGCAGCGCGTACAGGCCGATCTGCAGGTTGCGCAGCCAGGCGCTCTCGTGCGGCGGCAGCACGTTCGCGAGCAGCGCGGTGGCACCGGCGGCCGACAGCGCGACCAGGCCGAGCAGCACGCGGCGGCGCGACTTGGCAGCAAGCTCCCAGGCTTCGGGGGCCGCTGGCGGCTCAGCCGCAGCGGTGGCGCGCGCGCCGGGTTGAACGAGGCGGCCCAGGCCGGCCAGCGAGTCGACCAGCAGGTCGCCCAGGCTGCGCGTGAAACCACGCCACGGCTGAGCCACCATCGAGCCGCGGTTCATGCGCGGCATGCTGGCGCCCGGTGCGGATCGGTCGGCGCTCACTCGGGTTGAATGATCGTGGTCCATGTTTCGGTCAGGGCGTTGTCGCCGGTTTGGAGGAAGGCTCGCAGCTCGGCGGGTTGCGAGAGCTGGAGGCGGTTGACGCGCACGGTCATGCGCCAGGTGCCTGTCGCCGGGTTGCGATAGGCGTTGCGTTCGACGATCTGGGCGTTGCTGCCCGCGCTGACGACGGCCTTCACCGCCGCATCGGCCGGCAGCGCGCGCAGGGCGGGGCCGTCGAAATCGACGACGTACTGCACCTCGCGCGGATCCAGCACCGTCTTGCGGTCGACGAAGCCGTGGCCGCGCCGGGTCTGCACCGTCCAGCCGGCCGGCGGGCGCTGCTGGCGCTCGCCCTGCCACTGCATGCGGTAGGCGAAATCGATCGGCTGGCCGGGCGCCGGCACGCTGTCGGGCACCCAGTACGCGACGACGTTGTCGTCGGTCTCGTCCGGCGTGTGCAGCTGCAGCAGCTCGACGCGGCCCGGGCCCCACTTGCCTTGCGGCGTGACCCACACGCTCGGGCGGTGCTCGTACTGCGCCTCGGTGTCTTCGTAGCTGGTGTAGGTGCGGTCGCGCTGCATCAAGCCGAAGCCCTTCAGCTCGGCCATCGAGAACGAGGTCACCAGCGTGTTCTTCGGGTTGACCAGCGGGCGCCACAGCCATTCGCCGCCGCCCTTGCCGTCGCCGGTGGCGAGCATCAGGCCGTCCGAGTCGTGCACCTCGGGGCGGAAGTCGCCGGCCTTCGGCTGGTTCTCGCCGTGCGCGAACATGCTGGTCAGCGGCGTCAGGCCGAGCGTCGCGACACCGGCGCGCAGGAACAGGCGGGCCTGCACGTCGATTGCCGTCTCTTCGCCGGGACGCAGCGTGATGCGGTACGCGCCGGTCGCGCGCGGCGAATCGAGCAGCGCGTGGATCACCAGCGTGGTCGCCTGCGGCGCCGGGCGCTCGATCCAGAACTCGCTGAAGCGCGGGAACTCCTCGCCGCTGCCGCCGACGGTGTCGATGCCCAGCCCGCGCGCCGACATGCCGTAGTGCTGGCCCTTGCCGAGCGCGCGCAGGTAGCTGGCGCCCAGGAAGACGACCAGCTCGTCCTTGTAGGCCGGGTTGTTGAGCGCGTAGTGCACGCGGAAGCCGGCAAAGCCGAGGTCGCCCCAGCCCTTCTGCGTCAGCTTGTTCTTGCCGTAGTCGAAGTCATTGCGATCGAACGCGATGTGGTTGACGCGGCCGTCCGGCGCGATCTCGTTGATCGACACCGGCTGCGTCTGGAACTTGCCGAGGTGGAAGAAGGCCAGCTCGAACGGCAGGTTCTCGCGGCGCCACAGCGACTTCTGCGGGTTGAAGCGGATGTCGCGGTACTGGTCGTAGTCGAGGTTCTTCAGCTCGTCGGGCAGCTTGACGGTGACCGGTGCATAGGGACGGGCGGCCGCCTGGCGGGCGCGCTCGGCGACGTCGTCGAAGCCGAAGGCCATCGCCTGGCCGGCCAGGGCCGCGAGGCTGAGTGAAACCAGCGCGCGAACCCATGTCGCGGATCGGCGAACGGTGGAAGCGGTGAGCGCGGGGAGACCGGGGGAAGCGAGCAAAACGTGGTTCCTGTCTGGCAAAACAAGGCCGTGAAAACGGCCGCGATGCCTTGACAGCGCAACGCTTGTGCCAGCAGAAAAAGTCGTTTGTTATCAACGACTTGCCGCGAGTAACAAAGGGTTTGCCCGTATCTGACGCCGAAACGATCGTCCGGACCGGTGTTTTTGTCGCCATGCAGCGACAGCGCAGTCGAGCGTCTGCGCCAAGTGCCTGTCGCACAACGACTTTTCGGCTGTCACCGGATGGCGACAGCCGATGTCGCCCGCTCAGCGATCGCGCACCAGCGTCCCGACCGGCGCGGCGGCGTCACCGAGCATGAACACCGTGTAGACCTTGGTCGCCTGCAGGTTGGCCTCGTCGGCGAGGAACAGCCGCGCCGCCGCGGCCGGCGAGGTCACTTCCAGCCGGACCGGGTTGCCGACCACGAGGCTCGTGCTCACCGACGCCTGGCCGAACGGGATGTCGCTCGCGACCAGGCCGTAGTCGGCCGTCAGCGTCGCGTTGCCGCCCAGGCCGTTCACGCCGTGCACCAGGCGCAGCTTCGCGTTGCCGGCGCCGGCCGGCTTGTTGTTGTCCTGCAGCACGAAGGCGCTCGGCGCGGCCGCCGTGCCCAGCACCATCAGCGTCACGTCGGCGCCAGGCACGGCGGTGAACGCCGGCAGCGCGATCGCCGCACCGCCATTCACGCGCAGTTCACCGGTCACCGCGCCGGCCGGCATCGTCGCGTACGGCACGATCGCCGGCGACGTGATGCCGCTCGACAGCGCGACACCGTTCGCCTGCACCGAGACCGCGCCGCCGGCCGCCACGCCCGCCACCACGCGCACGCGGGCCAAGGTGTTCTTCTGCGCCACCGCCTCGGCGCGCTGGTTCAGCAGCAGGCCGTGCACCAGCACGCCGCCCGGCGTGGCGGTGACCACCACGGTGGCGATCTGCTGGTCGGCCAAGGCCACCGACGGCAGGTCCAGCCGCACGTCGGCCTTGTTGCCGGCGCCCGTCACGACGATGCGCCACGCGCCCTTCACGAACTCCTTGTAGATGCTCAGCGTGTCGGTCGGGATCGCGGAAAACGCCGCGCTCTGGTCGGCCAGGCTGGCATCGGCCGGGAACACGTAGAGGTCGAGCGCGCCCGCCTCGACCGCGCCGTTCAACAGGCGCAGCTTCGCCTGGCCCGCCGTCGGCGCCGCTTCGGCGTCGTTCAGGTACATCGCGCGCAGCGAGGTCTCGGTGCTGTAGGCCACCAGCGTGTGGTTGCCGTTCCCGGACACCGTGCGGCTCACGCTCACCGCGGTGGAGGCCGAGCCGCTGCGCTTCAGCGCCATCGTCACCGTGCCGGCGCCGATCTCCGGCGAGTACGCGCCAGCGGTGAACGACGCGGTGTCCTTCGTCTGCAGCACGTCGTTGGCGTAGAAATCGAGCGCCGCGTAGTCGGTCGTCGCGTTGACCAGGCGCACCCGGCCGGTCCCGCCGCCATCGTCGCCGGAGCCACCGCCGCAGCCGGGCAGCGCCACGGCGGCCGCCAGCGTCGCGAGCAGGGTGGCCGCAGCCAGGCCCCAACGGGTGAAGAACTTGTTCATCGATGCGTTTCCAGTCAGATCTGTAAATGTGCAATTGGCACATTCACTGTAGATTCCATGACACACGATGACAAGCCCCGGGAAACCGGGGATTGCGAAAGCGTGATCAAATGTGCATGTTGCACATTGACAGGCCCTAGATGACGACGCCGGACGACACCGAGGCTGCCTTCCAGCAGGCGCTTGAGCGGCTGCTGCTGCCGCTGGCGCAGCTGTGCCTCGACCGGGGCCACGGCTTCCCGCTGCTGGCCGAGGCGCTGAAGCGATCGCTGGTGGCGGCCGCGCGCGAGGCGCATTCCGGCGCGCAGGCGAGCCGCGACATCAGCCGCATCAGCACCACCACCGGCCTGACGCGCCGCGAGGTGACGCGCATCACGCACGCCCCGTCGGCCGAGGCCCCGGCGCGCAGCTCGCCGGCCACCCAGGTCTTCACGAAGTGGATGGGCAGCCGGCGCCTGCAGGACAAGGACGGCCACCCGAAGGCGCTGCCGCGCCAGGGCAAGGCACCGAGCTTCGAGGAGCTGGCGCGCTCGGTGACGCGCGACGTGCACCCGCGCAGCCTGCTCGAGGAGCTGTGCCGGCTCGGCCTCGCGAGCTTCGACCCGGTGACCGACACCGTGACGTTGGAGCGCGATTCCTTCGTGCCGAGCGCCGACCAGTCGCGCCTGCTCGGCTTCGTCGGCCACAACGTCGGCGACCACCTGGCGGCCGCGGTCGCCAACCTCGCGGCCGGCAGCGCCGGCGAGAAGCCGCCCCACTTCGAGCAGGCGCTGTTCGCCGACGGCCTCGGCGCCGACTCGGTCGCGCAGCTGCGCGGGCTGGTCACCGAGCAATGGCGCGGGCTGATGGCCGCGCTGGTGCCGCAGCTCACCGACATGATCGACGCCGACGAGCGCGCGCACCAGGCCGGCGACCCGCCGCTGCGCCGGGTCCGCATCGGCCTGTACACCTTCCATGCCGATGCGCCCGCGGCGGCAGCCCCTTCACCCGACGAGCCCGACCCATCGTGAACAACCGCCCCTCGAGCCATTCGCCCCGCCGCCGCCTCACCGCGGGGCTCCTGGCCGCCGCGCTGCTGATCACCCACCTGGCCGGTTGCGGCGGCGGCGTCGACAGCGGCGGCACCGGCATCATCGCGTCCGGCCCGATCAGCGGGCTCGGCTCGATCTTCGTCAACGACGTGCGCTTCGACGACGACAGCGCCGAGATCCGCGACGAGCAGGGCGCGCTGCTCACGAAGGACCAGCTGAAGCTCGGCATGACGGTGATCGTCGAGGGCGGCACGCTCGACACCAGCGGCACGCAGGCCACCTCGACGGCGCTGGCGATCCGCGTCGTCAGCGACCTGGTCGGGCCGGTGGCCTCGGTCGATGCGGTCGCCGGCAGCTTCGTCGTGCTCGGCCAGACGGTGATCGTCGGCGCGCGCACGCTGTACGACGGCAGCCTGGCCGGCGGCTTCAGCGCGCTGGTGCCGGGCATGACGGTGCAGGTGTATTCGCAGTACGACCCGCTGACGCGCCAGTACGCGGCCACGCGGGTCGAGCAGCTGCCCGATGCGTCGTTCTACAAGATCCGCGGCGTGGTCGCGGCGCGCGATCCGCAGGCCCCGAGCCTGACGCTGGGCAGCGAGGTGATCGGCGTCGGCAGCGTGGCCGGCAACGCGGTGCCGCCGGCGGACATCGGCGATTTCCTCAGCGTGCGGCTGCTGCCGGACAACGCGCAACTGGCCGCCACCTCGGTGCGCACCGCCGACCTGATGCTCAGCGACCACCCGGTGGCGCGCGTCGAGGGCACGGTGACCGAGATCGTCAGCTCGCGCAGCTTCAAGGTGAACGGCATCGCGGTGGACGCCGTCGGTGCGCACTTCGACGGCGACGAGGCCAAGGTGGCGCTGGGCGCGCGCGTCGGCGTGTTCGGCGCCACGCTGGCCGGCACGCTGGTGGCGGCGCGCGTCATCGTGCACGACGACAGCGTGCCGGCGATCGCGAGCTTCGCGCTGGTCGGCGCGGTGCAGGAGCTCGACGCGGCGGCGCGCAGCTTCCGCATCCGCAACACGCCGGTGGTGTTCGACGATGGCACCACGTTCAGCGGCGGGGTGGCGGGCGACCTGGCGGACGGCCGGCGCGCCACCGTGACCGGCGTGCCGTCGCTGGACGGCACGCGGATCGTCGCGACGCAGGTGACGTTCGCGGCACCCTGACGCCAAAGGCCCTGCGCAAGCGGGCCGAGCGCCGGGCCGCCCCAAGCCGGCCCGCATCCCCCCGGGGGATCGACCGGCGTACCCGCCGGGCGAGGGGCTGTCATAAATGACAGATTTGTCATCCAGGCGTCAGCCAGCGGCCCGGGCGGCGTCACTAAACTCCGGGGAATGCGCGTCCTGATCATCGAAGACGAACCGAAAACCGCCGACTACCTGCGCCGCGGGCTGACCGAGCAGGGCCACGTCGTCGACGTCGAGCACAACGGCATCGACGGCCGCCACGCGGCGCTGGAGGGCCGGCACGACGTGATCGTGCTCGACGCGATGCTGCCCGGCATCGACGGCTTCGAGATCCTGCGCGACGTGCGCCGCGTGAAGCAGGTGGCGATCATCATGCTGACCGCGCGCGACGGCATCGAGGACCGCGTGCGCGGCCTGCAGGACGGTGCCGACGACTACCTGGTCAAGCCGTTCTCGTTCCTCGAGCTGAGCGCGCGGCTGCATGCCCTCTCGCGCCGCAGCCGCCAGACCGAGCCGACGACCATCACCATCGGCGACATGGTGCTCGACCTGCTGGGCCGCAAGGTGCAGCGCGGCGGCGACCGCATCGACCTGACCGCCAAGGAGTTCTCGCTGCTGACCACGCTGGCGCGCCGGCCGGGCCAGGTGCTGTCGCGCACCGAGATCGCCGAGCTGGTGTGGGACATCCACTTCGACAGCAACACCAACGTCGTCGAGGTCGCGGTGAAGCGGCTGCGCGCCAAGCTCGACGGCCCCTACCCGCTCAAGCTGCTGCACACGATGCGCGGCATGGGCTACGTGCTCGAGGCGCGCGCGGCGGAGGGCACGGCATGACGCGCCGGCTCGCGGTGCGGCTCACGCTGATGTTCGCGGGCTGCGCGGCGGTGGTGTTCCTGGTCGGCGGCTGGGCGCTCTACCGCATGCTGAACGGCGGGATGATGGAGCAGGTGCGCGGCGAGATGCGGCTGCGCGCCGGCTGGGCCGAGTCGATCGTGCTGCGCGTGCAGGACGAATCGCAGTGGCGGTTGTGGCTCACGCCGAAGTTCAACACGCTGGAGATGGAGCGCAGCGACGTGCGGCTGTGGGTCGTCAGCGACGACTCGACCTTCCGCTACGGCCCGCGGCGCGCCGACATCGAGGCGCTGGCGATGGCCGGCGGCTTCGGCGAGCTGGACGAGCCCGGCCACCCCTGCAAGCTGCTCACGTGGACGCGCCACCTGCCCGCCGACGGCGACCGGCCCGCGGTGACGCTGGTGCTCGTGAAAGACCCGCTGCGCTTCCTGCAGACGCTGGAGGACTTCCGCTTCGCGCTGATCGGGCTGGGTGCGGTCGGCGTGCTGGCGGTGGCCCTCCTCGGCTACGGCATCGCCCGCGTGGGGCTGCGGCCGCTGCAGCGGCTGAGCCGGCAGGCGCAGGCGCTCGACCCGAACCACCAGGAGCAGCGGCTCGACCTGCAGCCGATGCCCGCCGAGCTGTGCGACCTGACCGCGTCGTTCAACGGCGCGCTGGCGCGGCTGGAGACGGCCTACCAGCAGCTGGAGGCCTTCAATGCCGACGTGGCGCACGAGCTGCGCACGCCGCTCACCAACCTGATCGGCCAGACCCAGGTGATGCTGACGCGCGAGCGCAGCGCCGACGAGCTGGAGGAGGTGCTGCGCTCCAACCTCGAGGAGATGGAGCGGCTGAAGGGCATCGTCAACGACATGCTGTTCCTCGCGCGCGCCGACCAGGGCGCGGCCGCCTCGCGCCATGCCGACACCTCGATCGCCGACGAGGTGCACAAGGTGGCCGACTACCTCGATGCGCTGCTCGACGAGCGCGGCGTGCGCATCCGCGTGCAGGGCGACGAGCGCGGTTGCGTCGAGACGGCGCTGCTGCGGCGGGCGCTCGGCAACCTGCTGCAGAACGCGATCGAGCATTCGACGCCGGGCGACGAGATCGTCGTCGAGGTCGCGCGCCTGCTCGACGCGCCGGAGCAGATCCGCGTGGCCGTCAGCAACCCCGGTGGCCCGATCGACGAGCAGCACCTCACGCACCTGTTCGACCGCTTCTACCGCGTCGACAGCGCGCGCCGCAACCCGGGCGGCAACCACGGGCTGGGCCTCGCGATCGTCAAGGCGATCGCGCTGATGCACCGCGGCTCGGTGTTCGCGCGCTCGCAGGCCGGGCGCAACACCTTCGGTTTCACGTTGACCGCCACCTGACAAAAACGTCATCTGCGCGACAGGGTCCTGTGCGGGTCAGATTTCTAAGATGCCTTCACTACCAACCCATACGTGAAAGGTACCGAGATCATGAAAGCAACCCTCGCACTGAGCATCGCCGCCCTGGGCCTCACCGTGCTGTCGCAAGCCGCGCGCGCCGACACCGACACCGCCGCCAACTCGGCCTACAACACGCCGTCGACGCTGACGCGCGCCGAAGTGCAGGCCGACCTGGCGCTGTGGCAGCGTGCCGGTCTGGAAGCCGCCGCCGGCCGCGAAAGCTTCGACCCGACGCGTCCCGACATCGCCAGCCGCCTGGCGCAGTACAAGCAATGGCGCAGCGGCTCGGAATACCGCAACGAACTGGCCCGCCTGCAGGACAAGGCCATGACGGCGCAGGCCGCGTCGGCACGCACCGCCAACTGAGCTCCGCCGCCCGTCAGGCCGCGAGGCTGGGCACCGGGCGGCAGGCCGAGGCCAGCGCGACCAGGTTCGGGTCGCGCTGCCTCGCCCGCAGGTAGTTGAGCCCGATGCGCTGGCGCACCTGGTAGCGCGACTGCAGCGGGATCAGCTCCACCTTGCCGCCGAGCACGTCGCGCACGCGGCCCGGCAGCAGCGTGCAGCCGAGGCCGCCGCCGACCAGGTGGATCAGCGTGAAGATGTCGCCGACCTCCATCGCGAGCTTCGGCACGAAACCGGCGTTGCGGAACGCGGCGTCGAAACCCTCGCGCGTGACGAAGCCTTTGCGCAGCGTGATGAAGCGTTCGTTGGCGCAGGCCTGCAGGTCGACCGCGCCGAGGCGGGCATAGCGCGAGCCGATTGGCGCCGCGAAATACATCGGGTCTTCGAACAGCGCGAGCGATTCGATGTCCGGCTCTGCCGGCGGGATCGCCATCAGCGCGGCATCCGTGGTGCCCGCGCGCAGCTGCGCGAGCAGGTCGGCATTCGAGCCCATCACCAGTTCGGCCTGCACGTCCGGGCGCAGTTGCCGCATGTCGGCGACGAGCCGCGGCACCGTCTCGACCCCCAGCGAATAGAGCGAGCCGATGCGGATGCGTGCGCCCGACCAGCCGCCGGCTTCCCGCGCGGCCTGCACGCCGTCGCCGATCAGTTTCAGCGCGGCGCGCGCGGCATCGGCCAGCACGCGGGCTGCCTCGGTGGGCAGCAGATCACGGCCTTCGTGGCGGAACAGCGCGCAGTCGAGCGCGTCTTCGAGCGAATGCAGTGCGCGGTGCACGCTGACCGTGCTCACGTCGAGTTGCTCGGCGGCGCGCCGCAGGTTGCTGCTCTCCATGTAGGCGAGCAGCATCTCCAGCTTGCGCAGCGTGATTTCTTCCATCAGTGCCATGGCACGGTCCTCCCTGTGTTTTCGATGGATGCTAGCGACGGCGCGCCGCCGAGGTTGCTACGCAATGTTCCGTTCGTTGCAAGGCGCGCGCGGGGTGGGCCGCGGCGGTGGAAAGGCGCCTTCGCAGTGCGGCGGGTAGACCAGCGAAGGCAGGTTCAGCAGGTCGTCGGTCCAGCCGGTCCGTTTCCACGCGCGCAAATGCGGCCTGCGGCCGCTGGAGCGCTCGACTTTCACCTCACGACGGCGACAGGAGATCGGGTCGATGAAGTAGAGGCGCTGCGCACCGGAATCGATCAGCTCGATGGCGGTGACCACCTGCAGCTGCCACATCAGCGAGCCGACGCAGCTGAACATCAGCCCGACGTGGGTGATCGCGCGGTGCGTGGGGTTGACGGTGGGGCGGAGGGTGATGAAGTTGATGAGGAGTTCGGGCATCGAGGCACCTGGGTTGGCAAAGGGCCAAAGGCCGATCGCGAACTGCCAGCGAACGGATCTCGTCGCGAATGCTATCAATTGACACGTGTCTTAAGGCAACGCGACAGACAAAGTCGCGCCGATGCGTCCCAGCCGAAATAACCTCCTCGTCCAAGCCCTGGGCGTCGTTCTGAAGGAGCGACGCAACGAGCTCACGATGACGCAGGAAGGACTCGCAGCAGCGGCAGAGTTGGACCGGCCGTACATCACGATGATGGAAGCTGGCAAGAAGCAGCCGTCGGTGAGCGTGCTGTGGAAGCTGGCGGCAGGAGTGCAACTCAGCGCGGCGGAGTTGGTAGCTCGGGTTGATGAGAAGTTGGCGGCGCTTCAGGCCGTGGCTCGGAGGGCTGGCAAGAAGACAGCCACTTCTCGGGATTCAAATCCCCGAACTTCCAATACCTCTTGATCAGCCCGTGGGTGTCGCCCAACCACCGGCCGCCCCATCGCCGGTCAAAACAAGCAGCCCCGCAAGCTCGCTGTCGCCCAATTGCCTATGCTCTGGCGCAGGTGGCCGAAGTGCCCGAGCAAGACTTTCGCTACCACGATGCAGACGCCAAGCACGAGGTCGCACTGTTCGTCGGGCAGATCGAAAGCGCCATGCACGGGCTAGTCCCGTCTCATCGGGAAAACCGTTCGCATCGCCTCGACGTAAGGCGGCCGGCGGCAAACGCTCGAGTTCCCGCCCACATCACGACACGCCTCGGCGCTCGATCAGCGTGCCGGTGTCTCGCTGGCACGCCATCGCGAATGGCTGTCCGACATCCTGCGACGCGGGGCTTGAATTCGGCCGGCACCTCGACCTTCCAAGCGTTACACCTCGCCGGTCAACACACCACCCTCCCGAGCCGTTGGATGCCCCATCAACGACTCCGGATGCGCCCATGCACCCCGTCACCCGAATCCTGTCGCGGCTCGCCGCCGCGGCCTGCCTGGCCTTCGCCCTCACCGCCTGCGGTGGCGGTGGCGACGACGGCAGCGTCACCTTCGACATCGGCATCATCGTCGCGGGGCAACCGCTCAGCAGCGGGCACATCCACTCCGGCTCGTCGCAGAGCATCTCGGTCTGGGCCGGTGATTCGCTGCAGCTCGATGCCAGCGAGCCGGTCGTGTGGTCGCTGCAGGTCGCGGGCACCTCGGTCAGCGGCAGCGGCACCACGGTGTACTACGGCGGCATCGGCGTCACGATCGACACCATCAGCGCGTCGCGCATCCTCGTCGACACCTTCGATACCAGTGCCTTCAGCACACCGGTCGCGCTGACCTTCACCGCCACCTCCACGTACGACGCCGCCGTGGTGTCCGTCGTGACGGTGTACGTCTACTACTGAACCAGCTCGCCGGCGCCCGATCGCCGGGGCTTCACGCTCAGGTCACCATCAACGACGTCGTCCCCGACTGCCCCGGCTGGTACAGCCGCAGGCGCACGTGGTACGTGCGGCCCTTGAAGAGCTTGTACGTGATGCTCGCGTTGCGGTCTTCGCCGCTGTCGTCGTCGGCGGCCAGGAAGCTCGGCTTGCCGCCGATTTCCTCGAACAGCGCGAGCAAGGTGTCGGTCGCGCCCTTGGTCGCGATGGTGTACTTGCGCGACACCGTCGGCTTGAAGGTGCAATCGATCTGCTGGCCGGCCGCCAGGTCGGCAGCGATCGACTGGAACGGCTGCAGCACCGTCGGCACCGGCGCATTGCCGGGGTACCACTTCACGACCCAGGTCTTGTCGGCACTCGACAGCGTGCCCGGCGGCACCAGGCCCTCCAGGTCGTACTTCTGCGGCTCGTCGATCAGGCCGGGCTCGAACTCGTACTCCATGATCGAGTCCGGATCCCAGGCGGAACCCTGCACCTGCTGCGTGTCCAGCTTCTCGAGGATGTTGTGGAAGGTGGTCGCACGCGACCAGCTGTTCGGCGGTGCCGCCAGCGAGGCATACACCGCTTCCTCGTGCCACTTGATCCCGGCGAACGGGTTCTGGTGTTCGTGCTCCATGCCGAACACGTGGCCGAGCTCATGCAATGCCGTGCCCCGGCCGTACGGCGTCGTGAGGTCCCAGCCGTAGACGGTGGTCGGCTCGGTGAGCGGGATCTTCAGGACGTCGCGGCCCACCGCCGATGCGGAACTGCCATCGGCCAGCGAGTAACCGATGCGCACCTCCGCCTCGCTCAGCGAATCGACCTCAACGAACTCCAGGCCGATGCCGACCGCCTTCCAGGTGTCGAAGGCGTGACGCACCGCATCGGCCTGCGACTTCGGAACCGCAAAGTGCGACCCGCCGCTGAAGAAGCAGTAGTGCAGCACCGTGCGGTTCGCCCACTTCGAGCGACCGGACAGGATCGCCGCGGCACGCCGCGGATCGGCCATCACCGCATCGGACAGCTTCGGCCTGGGCCGCGGCGGCGTGCTGCACAAGGGCTTGGCCAGCCTGCCGTGAGGCGTCGATCCACCGCCATGACTGCTGCGTGACGTGCCCATGCGAATCTCCTTGATGCTGCTGGTAGGAGGGCCTCCACAGATTAGTCAGCACACGCCCGCATTTCCATCATCAACCGAGAGGAGCGAGCGACCGGCGGTCGGGCGCCAGCAACGCCGCCGCGCAATGGGTGAAGCGCTTCACGCTGCGTGCCGCTTGTCGATCAAGCCGCAGGCCGAAACGGCCGATATGTCCGCAGTCCCGGGTCCATTCCCGGACGCGGGCACCTGCGCACAAGGGACGTGGCGATGAAACGGATCAGGCAGTTGTTGATCGGCACCGCCCTCGGCATGCTGGCCGCATGCGGCGGCTCGGGTGGGGGCAGCAGTGGCAGTACCACGACTGCGATGGGCGACAGCTCGGTCGGAAATTCGATGGGCAACGCACCCGCGACGAGCACCGTGTCGGGTGTGGTGGCCGACAAGCATGGCGTGGCGATCCAGGGCGTGCGGGTCACCGTGTTCCACCACAACGACCACACGACCCGCACTGCCACCACCGATGCCGACGGCCGCTATGCGATCGCCGGGCTGAGCGCCGGCGTCAATGCGGACTACGCGGTCTACGCGCAGCAGGCCGGTCTCGCCTTCTACCCGTCGGTCGGCGACGCGGCCGGCTCGGTCACGAAGATGGATTTCAACGGGCTCTACCGCACCGTGATCCGCTTCGCGACACTGCCGACGCACGATGTCGCGAACGCGGACTTCACCGCCTCGCGCGCAGGCGACCGGATGGCGAGCCTGCCGCGCACCGGGCAGTCAACGAGCTTCGCGGCCGGCGATGACGGCTCGTTCGCGCACGGCGTCGCATGGCCCGGCACCCGGTTCATCGACAACGCCGACGGCACCGTCACCGATGCGCTGACCGGCCTGGTGTGGCTGAAGAACGCCGGCTGCTTCAACGCGACCGACTGGCCGACGGCGCTCGCCGAGGCCGCGCAACTGGCCAGCGGCGCCTGCGGCCTGAGCGACGGCTCGGCCGCAGGGCAATGGCGCATGCCGAACGCGAACGAACTGGAGAGCCTGGTCGACGTGTCGCAGGCCGGCCCGGCGGTGGCGAGCGGCCATCCGTTCACCGGCATTGCCGTCGCCAACGCGTACTGGAGCTCGACCACCTACATGGCATTGACGAGCAGCGCGATGGCCATCCGCTTCAGCGACGGGCGCTGGATCAACGGCGCGAATGCGGCCGACGGCGGCATGAGCAACGTGAAGGCCGGTTCGGCGAATTCGCTGTGGGCGGTGCGCTCGGGCGCCGCCGGCGCCGTGCAGTTGCTGGCCACCGGCGTGTACGCCGGCATCGGCGGCGGCTCGTTCGGCACTGCCGACGATGCCGCCCTGCAGACCGGCGCGCCCCTCACCTCGCCGCGCTTCATCGACAACGGCGACGGCACGCTGGCCGACACGGTGACGGGCCTCACTTGGCTGAAGAAGGCCGATTGCATCCAGCAGCCCTGGTCGGGGGCGCTGGCGGCGGTGAACGCGCTCGCGAGCGGCCAATGCGGCCTCGCCGACGGATCGGCCGCCGGACAGTGGCGCCTGCCCAACCGCGCCGAGATGCTGAGCCTGTCGGACCGCGCGCCGACCTTCCCGCAGGCCTCGTACCTGAATGGCCAGTACCAGGCCAGCACGGCGGTCACTGGCCCCGCGGTGTTCGACAACTTCATCGTCTCGGACTACTACTGGTCCTCGACCACCAGCGCCGCAGACACCAGCGAGGCGTGGGCCGTCTACAGCTGCGACTTCGGCGTGTACAACGTCGCGAAGTCCGAGCTGCGCTACGCACTCGCCGTGAGGTAGTGCCCCGATATAGTCCGCTGCTGTACGCAGCAGACAGGAAGGACGCGGGGCATGCGCCGATTCGAGCTGGTCGAGGGAACATCGAGCAAGTTCTGGGAGGTGGCCGTGGCCGGCAGCGATGTGACGGTGCGCTTCGGCCGCATCGGCACCAACGGCCAGGCCAAGACCAAGTCGTTCGCGAGCGCCGCCGCAGCGCAGACCGAGCACGACGCGCTGGTGAAGGAAAAGACCGGCAAGGGCTATCGCGAGGCCGGCGTGGCTGCCGGGGCGACGCTGGCGGCGGTCGCTGCGCCCGTTGCGGCGCCCGCCGCTCCGAAGGCCGCTGCTGCGCTGCCCCCGCCCGCAACACCGAAGACCCCACCGCCGCCCGCCGCCGACACCGCACCGATCGAGTGGCCGCAAGGCGGCTTCGAGTGGAACGACGCCCTGCGCAAGGCCATGCCGGTGGTGCGCGGCATCCATGCACCGGCATTCCCCGATGGCCGCAGCCTGCTCGCCACGCCCGTCACCGTGCGCGACCTCCAGTACAGCCACCGCACATCGGAGTTCACCGCGCTGGCCTCGCAACTGAACCGCGACTGGACGCAGTGGAATGCCGCCACCTTCCCCGACCACACCGGCGCCGATCGCCTGGCGCAGGCCGACCCGGACTTCTGGCTGGAGCTGTGCGCCCAGTGCATGCACGGCAACGTCCTCCACCAGGGCGACATCTACGGCACGCATGGCCTCAGTTGGGCCACTCAGGTCGGCATCGCGCTGCACGGCCTGCCGTTCATGATCGAAACCGCACTCGACCTGGCGCGTGGCTCGCAGCCGCACGCGTTCGCGCTGAGCCGTGTCATCGGCTCGCAGTTCAAGCTGCTGCGCGCCGCGATCGCCGCTGCCGACGACACCGTGCACGATGCCGCCGTCGCCACGCTCGAGCGGCAAGCCGCTGCCACGCCGCTCGACCGCTTGCTGCGCGCCGTGCTCTGCCCGCATCGCACCGACTGGGCCCTCGCCAGCATGGCCGAGGATCCGGCCGACGACGATCTCTACCTGCGCGACACCGTCGTGCCGGCCGATGCCATGCGGCGCTACCTGCAGGCGGCCGCGCCGTACTACTACAAGCTGGAGCGCGCGCTGGTGCTGCAGATCCACCTGCACGGCGCCGACGCCTTCGAGCTGCTCGCCGACCTGCTGCGCCGCGCCGACGACCGCGAGAACAGCGAGAAATTCACCGCGCTGGTGCTGCGCATGCGCCTGCCGCAGAGCCTCTCGCTGCTGACCGAGCTGATCGAGCGCAAGGACGCGCGCGCTGCGCTCGACAAGCTGTCGGAGCGCTACCCGGCCGCCACGCTGCAGTGCGTGATCGGTCATGCGCTCGCCACGCGCTCTCGGCTCGCTGAAGGCTGGGCGGTGCGGCTCGCGTTGCGCGAACCCGCCGCGCTGGCCCAGGCGCTGCCCACGCTGGCCGATGGCGAACGCGAGCGCTTCCAGGCGCTGCTCGATGCACTGCAGAGTGCCGAGGCGTCGCCCGAGCAGTTGCCGCCGCTGCTGGTCGAGCCACCATGGCTGCGCAAGGCGCGCGCCACCGATCTGCCGACGCTCGACATCGCGGCCGGTGCGACGCCTGATCGCATCGAATGGACCGCCGATGAACGCACGCGGCATGCGGCCCACCAGGTCAACCCCTGGCGCAGCAAGCAGTCGCCGAGCCCGACCGGCTACGCGCTGAACGAGATGCAGATCACGCCCGAGGGCCAGGTGCGCGTGATGGCCGGCCAGCTGCTGCTGCCCGACGACTTCAAGATCACGAAGACCTATTTCTACGGCCAGACGCCCGAAGTGGTGCTGCTGTTCCCCGAGGCCGCCGCGCTCGCGCTGTGGAGCAGCTACCCGTCGAAATACTGGTACTCGTTCAGCGACAACAGCGCGCCGATCCGCGCCATCCTCGCGCGCCATGGCGAGGCCGCGGTGCCGGGCTTCATCGGCTACGTGCAGTCGTACCCGGAGGCCGGGTTGCCGATCGCGATCGATGTCGACAGCGCGCAGCTCGTGCCGATCGCGCTGCATGCGCTGCGCAACCTGAAGAAGGCGAAGGCGCCGGCGATGGCCTGGCTGCGCGCCCACGCCGACACCGCGCTGGCGCAGGCCCTGCCGCTCGCCTTCGGCACGGACCGCACGCTGCGCGAGAACGCGCAGTTCGGCCTGCGCTGGCTGGTGGCCAACGGCTTCGAGGCGCGCGCCCGCGAGATTGCGGCTTCATACGACACGACAGCCGGYACCCCCATGCAACAGGCGCTGCAGGCCCTGCTCGATGCCGACCCGCTGCTGGTCCTGCCCGCGCGCATGCCGAAGCTGCCGGTGTTCTTCGTCGCGCCGGCCCTGCGCCGCCCACTGCTGCGCGATGGCGGCGAGGCGCTGCCGACCAACGCCATCGAGCACATCGGCTCGATGCTCGCGATCAGCCGGCTCGAAGCGCCCTACCCCGGCCTCGCGATCGTCAAGGAGCTCTGCACGCCGAGCTCGCTGGCCGAGTTCGCGTGGGACCTGTTCGAGGCCTGGATCGCCGCCGGCGCGCCCAGCAAGGACGGCTGGGCCTTCGCCGCGCTCGGCCTGCTGGGCGACGACGAGACTGCGCGCCGGCTCGCACCGCGCATCCGCGAGTGGCCCGGCGAATCGGCGCACCAGCGCGCGGTCACCGGGCTCGACCTGCTGGCCGCGATCGGCAGCGATGTCGCGCTGATGCACCTGAACGGCATCGCCGGCAAGGTGAAGTTCAAGGCCTTGCAGGACCGCGCAAAGGAGAAGATCGCCACGGTGGCCGAGGCGCGCGGCTTCAGCGCCGCCGAGCTGGCCGACCGGCTGGTGCCCGACCTGGGGCTCGACGAGCACGGCGCGCTGGCGCTCGATTTCGGGCCGCGCCGCTTCTTGGTCGGCTTCGACGAGACGCTGAAGCCGTTCGTGAAGGATGCGCAGGGCGTGCGCCTGAAAGACCTGCCGAAGCCGATCAAGAGCGACGACGCCGCGCTGGCCGAGGCGGCAACCGATCGCTTCAAGCAGCTGAAGAAGGACGCCAAGGCCATCGCCAGCCTGCAGGTGACGCGGCTCGAGATGAGCATGGTCGAGCGGCGCCGCTGGACGGCGGCCGATTTCAGGCTGTTCTTCCTCGAACACCCGTTGATGCGCCACCTGGCGGCGCGCGTGGTGTGGGGCGTGTACGAAGCCCGCGAGGACGATCCGGCCGGCACGCTGGCCAGCGCCTTCCGCGTCGCCGAGGACTGGACGCTCGCTGACGGCGACGATGTGCAGACCCCGCTGCCCGACGACGCCAACGTCGGCATCGTCCACGTGCTGGAGATGCCGGCGCCGATGCAGGCCGCGTTCGGCCAGGTGTTCGCCGACTACGAGATCCTGCAGCCGTTCAAGCAGCTCGGCCGCGAGACCTACCGGCTCACGCCCGATGAGTTGCAAGGCACCGAGCTGAAGCGCTTCGAGCAGAAGACGGTGGCCACCGGCAGCGTGATGGGCCTGGTCAACCGCGGCTGGGAGCGCGGCGCCGCGCAGGACGGCGGCTGGGTCGGCTGGTTCACGAAGCGCGTGGCCGGCGGGCTCGAGGTCGAGCTCGAACTGGACCCCGGCACCGTGATCGGCGACCTGAGCTACGAACCGAAGCAGCGCATCCCGAAGATCGTGCTGCGCCAGGCCGGCACCTGGGCCCAGCAAGGCCATGTGAAATTCGAGCGGCTCGACCCCATCATCGCGAGCGAGGTGCTGCGCGACGCCGACCTGCTGGCGCCGCTGCCATGAAGAAGGCGCCCCTCGGCCTGGTCTGGCCCGGCGGCGGCTTCCAGTGGGCGCCGGAGTGGCTGGCGCTGCTGCCGGTGATGCGCGGCGTTCACATGCCTGCACCCGCACCGTCGGCGCCGCAGAGCCCCGCCATGGCGCTCGAAACCGCCTTGGGAGGCACCTTGCCCCAGGCCTACGCGGAGTGGTTCGCACGCTTCGAGCCGCTGCGTGACGCGGTCGCCTGCGCCGACGAGGCCGGATACGAGGCCGCGCTCGCGGTGGCGCAGCGCGGCAGGACGGGTTCTTCGCCGGCCGGCCGCGCCTGCGCCTTCGTCTTTGCGCACCTCGGCGAGTGGACGGCCGAATGGCTGGCTGCCCACAGCAAGGAGCCCTACGGGCATGCAGTGCTGGGCTGGTCCGCGATGCAGCCGGCCGACTTTCTCGCGCATGCCGCGGCACACCCCTGGCTCGACCATGCCACGTTGACGAAGGGCATGCTGCTGCAGTTGAAGCTGCACGGTGAGGCGGCACTGGAGGTGCTGGCCTGGTTCATCCGCACGCGCCTCACGTCGCGCGACCCGAAGCTCGCGACGCAGGCCCTCAAGCTCGCGGCGCAGATGCGGGTGCCCGGCCTGCTGCCGCTGCTCGCGGCGCAGTCGGACCACAAGAAAGTGCGCGACGCGCTGGAGAAGCTGGCGAAGACCCATCCGGTGGCGGTGCTGTTCACGGTGATCCGCCATGCGATGGCCGGGCGCAGCCGGGCCGCCGAGACCTGGGCCTTGCGGCTGGCGCATGAGTGGCCGGAGGCCTTGCCGGCCGCGCTGGAAGCGCTGGAGCCGGCGCTACGCAGCCGCTTCGAGAGCGCGGTGGCGGCGCTGAATCCGGTGGAAGCACCCGACGAGGCCTTGCCGACCATCCTGCGCGAACCGCCGTGGCTGCGCGCCGATCGGCCGGGGCAGTTGCCGGTGCTGGACGTCCCCGTCATCGCGACGCCCGAGGCCCTGGCGTGGCAGCAGGATCTGCTGGAGCGCATGAAATCCTCGGCACGCCAACTGAACCCCCAACGCGATGCGCACGGCTTTCCGGCAGAGCTGAAGCTGACCGATGCGGGCGCGCAGCGCCTGCTGGCAGGCCAGCCGCTGCAGGACGGCGACACCTCGGCGAGCTACGTCTCGATGTCGCTGCTGCTCGACGCGCCGCAGGCCGCGCAGCTCACGCTGTGGAACAGCTTCCCGCCCGAGCGCTGGATGCTCAGCCCATGGAGCCTCGACGCCGAACACATCCTCGCCCGCTTCGGCGTGGCAGCGATCCCCGGCATGGTGGCGGTCCTGTCGACCCATCAGGGCAAGGGCCCGCGCATCGCGCTGCTGATGGACACGCCCTGGCTGGTGCCCCGCATGGCGAAGCTGCTGCGGCAGTCGCGCATGCACCGCAGCGGCGCCGCGGAGTGGATCGCGAAGTTCCCTCGCACGGTGATGCTGCGGGCGCTGCCCGCGGCGTTCGCGGCGCAGCACAGCGCGGAGCGCGACGATGCGCGCCACGCGTTGCGCTGGAGGGCGGAGCAAGCAGGCGGGCGTATCGCGCTGCTCGAAGCCGCCACGGTCTACGGCGAGGCGATGACCCAGGCCGTCACCGCGCTGCTCGCCACCGACCCGCTGGACATCCTGCCCGGCGAGATGCCGCCGTTGCCGCCCTTCTGCGACGTGGCCACGATGCGCCGCCCGCAGCTGCAGGCCGGCGGCGCGCTCAGCGCCGCGGCCACCGGGCACCTCGTGCGCATGCTGATGATCGGCCGGCCCGATGCGCCCTACCCCGGCGTCGCCCTCGTGCAGGCCGCGTGCACGCCCGCGAGCCTGGCCGAGTTCGCCTGGGACCTCTGCGACGCGTGGATCGCGGCCGGTGCGCCCGGCAAGGACAGCTGGGCCTTCCGCACGCTGGGCCTGCTGGGCAACGACGAGACGGCCCGCCGCCTGATCCCGCGCATCAACGACTGGGCGGGCGCGCCGGGCACCCGCGGCCGCGCCGAGTCCGCGCTCGACCTGCTGGCCGCCATCGGCACCGACGTGGCGCTGATGCTGCTGAACACGCAGGCCACCAAGGGCCGGCACAAGCGCGTGCAGCTGCGCGCCGCCGGGATGATCTCGGCGGTGGCCGATGCGCGTGGGCTCACGCTCGATGAACTCGGCGACCGGCTGGCGCCGACGCTCGGCCTCGACGAACCCGATGCGGCGGTCTTCGATTTCGGCCCGCGCACCTTCTCCCTCAACTTCGACGAAACCCTGAAGCCCGTCGTGCGCGACGCACGCGGCCTGCGCCTGAAAGACCTGCCCAAGCCGCTGAAGGCCGACGACGCCGCACTCGCCGGCCCGGCGGCCGAGCGCTTCAAGCAGTTGAAGAAGGACGTGCGCGCCATCGCCAGCCTGGAGATCACGCGGCTGGAGCGCGCGATGCGCAACGCCAGGCGCTGGCCGCTGCCCGAGTTCCGGCGCTTCTTCCTGGCCCATCCGCTGATGCGCCACCTGGCGACGCGCCTGGCCTGGGCCACCTACGACGGGGGCACGCTGCGCCAACCCTTCCGCGTGGCCGAGGACTGGACGCTCGCCGATGCGGCGGACGAACGGCTCGCGCTGCCCGAAGCCGCGCAGATCGGCATCCTGCACGTGCTCGAACTCGATGCGCCCGCGAAGGCGCAGCTCGGCCAGCTGTTCGGCGACTACGAGATCCTGCAGCCGTTCAAGCAGCTGCAGCGCGAGACCTACGCGCTGACGCCGCAGGAGCGGCAGCAGAGCACGGTCAAGCGCTTCGAGAACCGCGATGTCGCGACCGGCGCCGTGATCGGCCTGGACCCGAAGGGCTGGGAGCGCGGCGGCGCGGAAGACGGCGGCATGGTCCGCGAGTACGCGCGCGACGCGCCCGGCGGCCTGCGCATCACGCTGCGCTTCAGCCCCGGCATCTTCGTCGCCGGCGGCATGATGGAGCCGCGCCAGTCGCTCGAGTGGCTCACGCTCGCGCGCCGCTCGGCCGAAGGCACCGTTGAAGCGGTATCGTTCGACGCACTCGACCCGGTGTCCGCCAGCGAGATGCTGCGCGACATCGACCTGCTGAACCCAGCGCTTTCACAGCCCTCGCCATGACCGACCGCACCACTGCCATCCGAAGCCAGCGCCCGCCCGCCGAGCAGCTCTACGCCGACGAGCTGGCCCAGCTCGCGAAGCACGACAGCGGCCCGGTGCCGCCCGGCTGGCGGCTGTCGATGAAGGCGGTGATGCGCTTCATCGGCGGCGCGCCCGGCATCCGCCGCAAGATCGTCTGCGCGCCGAGCCTGCTCGAGCGCGCGATGGTCACGCTGGCCTCGAACCGCGCGCTGCTGCTGGTCGGCGAGCCCGGCACCGCGAAGAGCCTGTTGTCGGAGCTGCTCGCGGCGGCCATCAGCGGCACCAGCACGCTGACCATCCAGGGCAGCGCCGCCACCACCGAAGACCAGATCAAGTACGGCTGGAACTACGCGCTGCTGCTCAACGAAGGCCCGAGCCCGCGCGCGTTGGTGCCGTCGCCGCTGTACCGCGCGCTGCGCGACGGCCGAATCGTGCGCTTCGAAGAGATCACCCGCTGCCCGCCGGAGGTGCAGGACGGCCTGCTGTCGATCCTCTCCGAGCGGCTGCTGATGGTGCCGGAGCTCGCCGACGACAACGCGGTGTTCGCCGCGCAGGGCTTCAACCTGATCGCCACCGCCAACACCCGCGACCGCGGCGTCAACGAGATGTCGGCCGCGCTGAAGCGGCGCTTCGCGTTCGAGACGGTGTTCCCGATCGCCGACTACGACGAAGAGCTCGCGCTGGTGCGCGCCGAGCTGGCGCGGCTGCTGGCGCAGGACCAGATTGCGGTGCAGCCGTCGGACGACGTGCTGGAGGTGCTGGTCACCACCTTCCGCGAGCTGCGCACCGGGCTCGACAAGGACGGCAACGCCGGCGAGCGGCTGTCGACCGTCGTCAGCACCGCCGAGGCGGTGAGCGTCGCGCATGCGGTGGCGCTGCGCGGCCACTACCTGCGCGGCGATGCCGGCCAGCCGGCCGACATCGTCGAGGCGCTGGCCGGCGCGGCCGCGAAGGACAACGCCGACGACCTGAAGAAGATCCGCCGCTACATCGAGCAGCGCGCCAGCCGCCGCAAGGGCGAGCACTGGCAGGCCTTCCACGCGGCGCGGCACCTGCTGCCGGAATGATGCCGACCGGCACCGTCCGCGTGGTCGGCGTGCGCCACCACAGCCCCGCCTGCGCGCGGCTGGTGGCGCAGGTCATCGCGCGAGAGCGGCCGCAGGCGGTGCTGATCGAAGGCCCGAGCGATTTCAACCCGCGCCTCGGCGAGCTGCTGCTCGACCATGAACTGCCGCTCGCGCTGTACAGCTACGCCAACGAAGACGGGCAGGCGGCGCAGTGCTGGTTCCCGCTGCTCGACCACTCGCCGGAGTGGGTGGCGCTGCGCGAGGGCCAGGCGGTGGGCGCGGCGCTGCGCTTCATGGACCTGCCGCACTGGCGCTACCGCGCGCTGCCCGATGCGCAGCGCCGCACCGCCGCTCAGCGCAACACGCGCTCGCGCTACGCGCAGGTGGTCGACCACCTGTGCCGCCGCTTCGGCTGCGACAGCGACGACGCGCTGTGGGATCACCTGTTCGAATCGCAGCCCGCCGACGCCGCACCAGACGAGCTGTCGCGCAAGCTCGACCTGTACTTCGCCGAGCTGCGCGGCGACGAGGCCGGCACCCCGCAGGACCAGGCGCGCGAGGCCCACATGGCGCAGTGGATCGCGTGGGCGGCCGCCAATTTCGAGCGCGTGCTGGTGGTGTGCGGCGGTTGGCACAAGCCGGCGCTGGAAGGGACCCTTCGACAGGCTCAGGGCGAACGGGAGGGGGGCCCAGTGACCGATGAGCCCGAGGTGCCGCAACCGGCTGACGACCGCGCCGCCGGCTGCTACCTGGTGCCGTTCGAGTTCCGGCAGGTCGATGCGCTCGGCGGCTATGCCGCGGGGCTGCCGTCGCCGATGTACTACCAGTGGGTGTGGCAGCACGGGCTGCGGCCGGCCGGCGATCGCGCGGTCGCGACGATGGTGGCGCGGCTGCGCCGTGCGCAGGTGCCGCTGTCGACCGCCGACCTGCTGGCTTTCGAGCGCAGCGCCGCCGCGCTGGCCGCGTTGCGCGGGCACGCGGTGCCGCTGCGCGTCGACCTGCTCGATGCCCTGCAATCGGCCGTCGTCAAGGAGGCGCTGGAGGTGCCGGCCCCGTGGAGCAACGACCGCCGCCTCGGCACGCACCACCACCCGG
>NZ_JBFUGW010000015.1:0-44547 GCF_056402735.1 Rhizobacter sp. P3_C12 | reverse complement strand
CGGCGTCGGCGGTGGCGGGGTGCGGGTGACCGGCTTGACGGGCGGGGGCGGTGGAGCGGGCGGCGTGGGCGGTGCCGGCGGCGCCATCAGGTTGACGAAGATCGGCGCGGCCTGCACGACGGCCTCGCGCACCGCGGGCACCTGCAGGATCGCCCAGCCGGCACCCAGGTGCAACGCGGCGATGCCGGCGACGACGGCACGCAGCTGCCCCGGCGACAGCCCGTCGGTGCGCACCGGCCGGCGGCTGAGCGGCGGCAACGGCGGATGCGTCGCGGAGACGGGAACGGCGGCCATGGTGGGGGTGGGTGCGGCGAGGGGCAACTTCAAACAACTTCAAAAACTTTAACATAAACAAGAATGATTCTCATTGTGTTGCGTTGAACGCGTTCGACTCGCAGGGGATGCAGTTCATTGCGTGAGGGTTCACGAGTGGGTCATCTGCACCGATTGAGATGTGCTTTCGAGCTTCCTAGACTGCGCCGCAGTCTCATCACTCCATCAGGACGTCCTGTCATGAAAATCCTTTGCAACGGGCTGTTGACCGTCGGGCTGTGCGTGCTCGCCGAGGCCGCTTTCGCCGGTCGCATCGCCGAGCCCTTCCCCAGGAACCCCTATAGCTATGTCGACGGCAATCCCCTCAGCTTCATCGACCCGAACGGCCTAGATCGCTGGGGCGTCGGGAGCGGTCTTGGCATCGTCTACACGCAGATGTCGCTGGGCCGCAGCGTCTACTACGATGCTGCCTCCGGCGAGTCGTTCGTCTTCGAGACACGCAACGCGGTCACAAGCAACTCCTTGCCGGGAGCTGCCGACCCCTACTCCGGGCTGGTGACGTTCTGTCAATCCGGACAGCTTGGTGATGCCTACGGCACGGCAAAGATGCGAACCACGGATCCTCGCTCCCGATGGATCCACGGAGGTGGAACCGGAACGGCCGATCCTTACTCGCCCCGGCAAGGATGGGTCCCGACCAATGGGTGCACGAGGGGGCAGAACGTGGATGTCGAAAGTTTGTGCACCAGCATCCAGCTCTTCAGGATGCGGTATCCCGAGGGCACGATCTTGTATCGCCGAGACTGAAGGAATGAACCGCAGATTCTTCCTGGCGGCACTGCAGATGGTGGCCTCGGTGATCATCATGCCGTCCTGGGCGGCACCCGCACCTGACCAAGGCTCGTGCCTGGCCGGCCTGTGCATTGAAGACAGGTCGGCCACCGAGCCCACCGTCGTCCGCCAGCTCGGCCATGGAGCGGTGAGCATTGGGGAAGCAGGGGCGCGAACTCACTGCTACGTCGACGCCAAAGCCGGTGTGTGGGCGGAGTTCGGCTTCGAGGACCATCCGTCGAGATGGAGCCGGCCGACACTCAACAGCATCATGCTGACCACCACACCGCTGTGCACTCCTGAAAATCAGCGGCGCGCACCGGATTTCGGGCGTCGGCTGGGAGGTATTGCCATCGGCTGGCCCGAAGCTGCTGTCGTTGAACGCCTGGGGCAACCGTTTCGCGTTGACGACCTGAAGGAGATGGATCGTCGCCATCACACCGTGATCGCACGGCGCAAGAGGTCCGACTTCGGCGAGATCGCCTATGTCTATGCCGACCCAGCCACGCTCAGGTTCCTCTTCGTCTTTCTCGAGAACGGCGTCGTCAAGACGCTCTGGTTCGCCGAGACGGAATGATGAGCGGCGAGGCATCGCCGATGGAACTGCTCTCGATCAAGGCAGAGCCCTTGTTCATGCAGAAGGCCGAGGGCGACAGCGTCCGTTTCTGCCGCTGAAACGGAAGCGGGCCGCACAAGGCGGCCCGTCAGAGGTGTCAGGAGCCCCGCCTTTCGGCAAGGCCCTGCAAGTCAGATCATCACTTCGCGACGATCACCTGGGCCTCGGTGCCGGCCTCGCGGCGCAGCATCACCAGGAACCCGGTCTGCGACGGCGACGCCGTCGCGCCGCCCACCGGCGTCAGCGTGTCCACGCGCTGGATGCGCAGGCTGCGCACGATGCCGCTGCTGTCGCCGTTGACCGCGTAGCGCGGCTTGGCCGGCGTGAAGGTCATCTTGTCGAACGCATCGGTCACGTTGCCGCTGTAGTAGTTGTCGTAGCCGATCGCGGTGAAGTCGAACTGCTGGTCCGGCGTCAGGCCCAGTGCCGCGAGCGGCACCGTCATGATCATGTTCGCCGAGTTGAAGTCCGCATCCGCGTAGTAGAAGGCGCCTCCCGCGCCGGTCGCCAGGTTCACGACGTTGATCAGGTTGATGCCGGTCGCACCGAACCCGCCCTGCTCCGCGTTGTAGACCGCGAAGTCCGGCACGCCGTCGCGGTCGACGTCGATGTCGACCTCGAAGCCCGCCGGGTAGTTCGGCGTCGCGCGCCGCCCGAAGCTGCTCAGCGCGAACTGCAGCGCCCCCGCATCGGCCACGTAGCGCACGCCGATCGCACGCATGTCGATGAACGCGAAGTTGTCGCCCGGCTTCGGCAGCTCGGCCGGGTCGGCCTTCTTGCTGGTGCCGGTGAGCGCGAAGATGTCGAACTCGCTGTCGGCCGCGCCGATGTTGCCCATCAGGATGATGCCGCCCGGCCAGTTCGGGCGCACCGCCGCCACCGCGAGGTTCTGCGCCGCCTTGCGCGGCAGGATGTGCCACGGCACGCTCAGCAGCTCGGTGCCGGCCGTGAGCGTCAGGTAGCCGTCGTACTCCGGTGCGTCGAACAGGTCGCCGCTGCCGCCTTGCGCGCCGGCCTCCAGCGTCCAGTCGGGCAGCTTGGCGGGGTTCACGCGCAGCTTCACGGTGATCGTCTGGCGGCCTCCCGCCGCGACCTTCACCGAGCTCGGCGCCGAGATCGTCACCGCGCCGCTGGCCTGGTCGTCGGCGAAGCGGAAGGCGCTCTTGATCGAGAAGGTCTTGGCCGTGGTGCCGAAGTTCTCGACCACCAGCTTCTTCTCGTACTCGGCCGGGGCCGACACCTCCTGCGCACCGAACGACAGCGCCGCCGACAGCGAGCCCGGCTCATAGGCGATGGCATTCAAGGCCAGCGCCTTGTTGACCCGCACCTCGCCCGCGCCGATGCGCGTGATCGGCGCCAGCACGCCCGGCAGCAGCGCCGGGTTGGTGTAGATCTGGTTCATCGCGCTGTTCATCAGCATCGCCTTGATCTGCAGCGGCGTGCGCGCCGGGTACTTGCCGATCAGGATCGCCGCGGAGCCCGCGATCATCGGCGTCGCGCCCGAGGTGCCGCCGAAGGCTTCCTCCTCGGTCCCGCCACCGGCCACCGCCGACACCGAGGCGCCGGGCGCGCCGATCTCGGGCTTGATGGTCTGGTAGCTGATGCTCGGGCCGCGCGCCGAGGTGCTGGCCATGCTGCCGATCAGCGGCACCTTGGTGCCGTCGCTGACCGTCACGTTGACCGGTGCCGCGATGTTGGCCTTGATCTTGTTCGACGTGGACTGCGTGATCACCAGCGTCGGCACGAAGTGGGTGCCGCCGCCGTTGCTGAACGACACCGCGTCGCCCGGGGCGACCAGGCCGAGCAGCACGCCGGTGGCACCGGCCGCGCCGGCCGCATCCACCTTCAGGCTGATCGAGCAGGCGCCGCGGTCGACCAGCGCCACCTTGCCGGCCGGGTTGGCCAGCAGCGCCTCGCCCGGGCAGGCGGTGCCGACGAACACCACGTCGCCGCTGAAGCCGCCGGCGATCGGCGCCCAGTCGACCGTCGCGGTGTTGCCGTAGGTGCCGGCGATCGAGGCCGGCGAGTTGATCTTCAGGCCGAAGGCGACGGCGCTCGGCACCTGCGTCTGCGCGACGCTGATGGCCCCCGGGGCGATCGACGGCGAGCTGACGATGTACGGCTTGTTCGCCGAGTTGCCGGCCGCGACTACCGCCACGATGCCGGCATCGACCGCGGTCGAGATGGCCTCGGTGGAGTCGTCGATGTTCTGGCCGTAGTCGGAGCCGAGCGACAGGTTCATCACGTCGACCGCGTCGGACGGGTCGCCGTCGCCGTTCGGGTCGATCGACCAGTCGATCGCCTTCAGGATCGCGACGCCGTTGCAGCTGGTCGCCACCGCGCTGCACACGCGCAGTGCCAGCAGCTGGGCGCCGGGGGCGACGCCCTTGTGGGTGCCGTCCAGGCTCTTGCCGCCGATGATGTCGGCGACGTGCGTGCCATGGCCCTGGAAGTCGATCGGGTTCGGGTCTTCGGTGCGCGGGCCGTTCGGCCACACGTCACCGACGAAGTCGAAGCCGCCGACCACCTTGCTGGTCGGGAAGACGCTCGGGTCGATGGTGGTGTTGCGCGGATCGCTCGGGTCGGTGCCGTAGGCCTTCAGGTAGGCCTCGGGCGTGCCGGCCCCACCCAGGTTGCGGTGCGTGTAGTCGATGCCCGAATCGAGCACCGCCACGCGCACCCCGGTGCCGTCGGCCCCGGCCTGCTGCGCCGCGGTGGCGCCGATGTACGGCACCGTCTCGGCGAGGCTCATCTCGTAGTGGTTGACGCGGCGCACCTTGGCGACGCCCGGCAGCGCGGCGATGGCCTTCAGCTGCGAGGCGTCGACGCGCACGGCGATGGCGTTGTGCGCCATGTGGACGCGGCCGAGTTCCTGGGCGCCGAGCGTGGAGAGGCTGGCCTGCAGCGCATCCTGGTGCGACAGCACGCTCTTGCGGTGCGCGGCCAGCGCCTCGCGCGTGGCCTGCGGCGCTTCGCGCAGCGTCTTCACGCTGAGCGTGCGTTCGGTGGTCGATGCGGCAACGGCGAGCTGCGCGGCGGCAGCGGCCACCGGCGCGTCGGTGAGCGTCACCCACACGTCGACCGAGCCGGTCGCCTTCGACAGGCGCGTATCGACCACGTCGACACGGCCACCGGGCAGCGCGGTCTGCTGCACGGTGCGCACCGGAGCGTCGGCAAGCGGCGCATCCGCGGCGGCCGAGGTATCGGGCGCACCGTCACTGCCGCTGCCGCCTCCGCCGCCGCAGGCGGCCAGGACGAGCGCGGCAACGACCGCCAGCCCGGACTTCCAGGAAATTCGGATAGACACGAGACACTCCTTGTGGGGCACGTCCACCCGATCCGTCCGACTGCCTGCAAGCAGGACCGGGACAGCGCAGTACACGGGTGCGTGCAACTGCGCTGTGCGTGGGGTTGATGGGAAGCTGGATGCTCGGTGGCGCAGCTTCGGTGTGTCAAGGCGTGACATTTCCTTCCCCCTAACCCTGGGGGGAGCGGAAAACCCTGGGTCGTCGGACCACATCGGAGGAGCTCCGGCGCGCGGGGGCGCAGGTATGCTCGCGCGGATGAAGACCCTCCTCCGCTGGCTCCTGCTCGCCGCCGCGTTGCTGCTGGTGGCCCACCTCTACCCCGGCGTCACGGTGACCAGCTTCGGCTCGGCGATGCTGGCCGCGCTGGTGCTGGGCCTGCTGAACGCGCTGCTGCGACCGATCCTGGTGCTGCTGACACTGCCGGTCACCGTGCTGACGCTCGGGCTGTTCCTGTTCGTGATCAACGCGCTGATGTTCTATTTCGCGGCGCAGCTGCTCAGCGGCCTGGCGGTCGCCGGCTTCTTCGCGGCCTTGATCGGGTCGTTGATCTACAGCTTGTGCGGGGTGGTGATCGATGCCGCTCTGGAGGCGGTCTTCAACTCTCGAGGCAACTGATTCAGAAGGTCAGGCCAGCCGGTTGCGAGTGAAGTCGTTCACCAGTTTGGCAAAGCCCTCGTCGCCGATGTCGTCCGGCCTGAATGTGACCGTTCGCGTCGTCGTCGGATTCTCGGTCGGAGCCGAGGTTGCTGACGCCGTGGTCTGCGCAGGCACTGTCGTGGCGGGGGCGGCAAGTTCGGACGTCAGGTCCGTCGACGTGGCAATGGTCGATTGACGAATCGTTGGCGGCGCAGCTGCCAAGGCCCGCCTGACCCCGGATACGCCGCCCGCAACGGCTCGACTTGCTCCATTCACGAGTTTCCAGCCGGGGGCCAGGACCAGATCGCGAGCCGGTTTGCCATCGAAGAGGTAGGTGCTCTTGCCGTACCGATCCGTGTTCTTCGACAGGCGATCAACGAATGACTGGATGGCCCTCTTCGCGCCGGTCGGCATGCGCCGTTCACGCAAGCGGTGAAATGCCTCGGCAGCGCAAATGGCCGCACCCCTCCGCTGCACCGCGAAGACCGGGCGCAGGTTCTTGGCAAGCGTGCTCTTGGCGGGACCGGCCCCACTCAGAGCGCCCAAGCTCCCTTTGAAGACCTTTGCAATGAATTTCAGACTCGGCATGGAAACCTCCGCAGGCAACGAAACGGCCAGGCCGCAGCCTTGCACCATGCAAACGCCCGTCGCCTTGAAACTCGTTCGCACGGGCCTTGAGTAACCAGCGAGCCACTCCGGTTCCACTGCCCCGCCTCTGACCTTCGTCAGGCGCCGGGCCTCGGGCACGTTGCCCTCCGAGGCCTGTCACAGCTGCGTGAGCAGATAGAGGCTGTGCTTGAGCTCGGCCATCTCGCTTTGCAGCCTGCCGGACGCCACCGGATCGAAGAAGTGGGACCACACCAGGTCGGCATGTGTCGAGACCAGCGGCCACACCGGTGACATGGTCCGGCCCTGCTCCTCGCACTTGACGCACTCCAGGTGATAGTGGAGATCGACTTCGTGGCACATCAGATCGTAGGCCTGAGGTTGACGGCACGTCAGCATCACGAAGAAGGCCTCCGGCAGCGATTCGTAGCGCGGTTCGTACGACTCGGGGGCTTGATAACCCTCGCGCCGATGCAGACCCGAGGGGGCCCTGTCGTCGGGTCGTTCAGGGGTCGAGTCAGCCCGGGCTTGCCGCGATCCATCGACTTTGCCCTTGGCCTCCAACTCGAACGTGCTGTCCAGGCGCTGTGCCTCGGCGTTGATCGCCGTCGAGGCCTCTGCGAAGGACGACCCGGCCGATACGATCTTGCGCAGCTTCGTCACAGCCGAACCCGCTGCATCGGCAGTCTTGCCGGCGGCCGAGCAACCTGCTTCGAGGGCCGCGCCGGCCGCCTTCGCGACGCCTTGGCCACACTCTTGCCAAACATTTCCCGCATCCCGAACCGCGTCCGTCACGGCTTCAAGCATCTTGTGCGCTTTGCTCCGGGCCTTCGCGAACGGTTGGCGGAAGTCGGCAAGTCTTGACGGCTTTCGGTCCGGCTCGACACCGTATGCGTCGGAAGGGCACTCGAATGTTCTCGGGGTGGTGAAGGTGCTCACACTGTGCATTGATGTCTCCCAACAAGTGGCTCAGGGACCGCATGCACGCCACGCTACGCGGCGCGCCCGACCCGCAGGGGTCGTCCCCGAGACCGTCTGAGTAACCACGGCGCCGAAGCCGTTCCAGGCCCGGCGCAGACGTTCGTCAGGTTGTTCGCAGCAGCTCCACCCCATCCGCCTTGAACATGGCCTTGACCCCCCGCACCGCCTGCCGGATGCGCGCCTCGTTCTCGATCAGCGCGAAGCGCACGTGGTCATCCCCGTGGTCGCCGAAGCCGATACCGGGCGACACCGAGACCTTGGCCTTCGCGAGCATCTGCTTGGCGAACTCCAGCGAGCCGAGCGCGCGGTACGGCTCGGGGATGCGCGCCCAGATGTACATCGAGGCCTTCGGCGACTCGACCATCCAGCCGGCCTCGTGCAGGCCCTTCACCAGCACGTCGCGGCGGCGCTGGTACTGCGCGGCGATGTCCTTCACGCACTGCTGGTCGCCCTCCAGCGCTGCGATCGCCGCCACCTGCAGCGGCGTGAAGGTGCCGTAGTCGTGGTACGCCTTGATGCGCGCGAGGGCCGCCACCAGGTCGCGGTTGCCGACCATGAAGCCGACGCGCCAGCCGGCCATGTTGTAGCTCTTCGACAGCGTGAAGAACTCGACCGCGATCTCCTTGGCGCCCGGCACCTGCATGATCGACGGCGCCTTCCAGCCGTCGAACACGATGTCGGCGTAGGCCAGGTCGTGCACCACGAAGATGTCGTGCTTGCGCGCGAGCGCCACCACGCGCTCGAAGAAATCGAGCTCGACGCACTGCGCCGTCGGGTTGCTCGGGAAGCCCAGCACCATCATCTTCGGCTTCGGGTAGCTGCCGCGGATCGCGCGCTCCAGCTCGGCGAAGAAGTCGACGCCCGGCACCAGCGGCACCGAGCGGATGTCGGCCCCGGCGATCACCGCGCCGTAGATGTGGATCGGGTAGCTCGGGTCGGGCACCAGCACGGTGTCGCCGCGGTCCAGCGTCGCGAGCATCAGGTGCGACAGGCCCTCCTTCGAGCCGATCGTCACGATGGCCTCGCTGTCGGGATCGATCGCGACGCCGTAGCGGTCCTGGTACCAGTGCGAGATCGCGCGGCGCAGGCGCGGAATGCCCTTCGACGTGGAGTAGCCGTGCGTGTCGGGCCGCTGCGCCACCTCGGCGAGCTTCGCGACGATGTGCGCCGGCGTGGCACCGTCAGGGTTGCCCATGCTCATGTCGATGATGTCTTCGCCGCGCCGTCGCGCAGCGGCGCGCAGCTCGGCAGTGATGTTGAAGACGTAGGGGGGAAGGCGGTCGATGCGCGCAAAGCGGCGCTGGCCTGCAGACGAGGACATGGAGGAAGACTTTCACGTGAGCGCCCGGAACCGTCCGAGCGACGTGAGCCGCGTGAGGCGGCCCGGCGGGGATGGTAACCGGGCCGGGTGCGACATCGCGCGGCGATCCCTAGTAGATGCCGCGATGTTTCAGGCTTTCCATCGCTGCCTCTCGCCTCTCCTGCAAATCTACGATTTCAGTGCGCATGTTGCGCAACACGCGCTCAAGCCGTGGCTTGCTGAATTCACGCCGATCCGCTGCCGCCGCACTCATCTCATTCAGCGCTTCCCGGAAAGGCTTGATGCATTTTCGGATTGCGCGGTTCTCGCCAATCAACTCGATGTACGCGAGAAGGGCCTTGAGCGCACTCTTCGGTCCTTTGCCTTCTTCACCCATGAGTTTCTCGGCGCAATCGAGACCGCGAATCAGCAACGCGGTCGCAGGCTGGTTGGCGAAGGCTTTTCGGGTTGTCCGGGTGATGTTGTATGGGTGCTGCCCAGCGTAGAGCCTCACTCCGGTGCAAGTTCGCGCGTTCTCTCTGGATTTCTGCATGTTCCCGGCCGCATCATTTCGATGCTCTGTTTCCTTCGGCAACCTGTCTCGTTTCGAAGTCGCCCAAAACACTTTCCTCAGCATGCTTGCTCCTCAGCCCGCCAGCACAGACCCACGTCCGTCACGTCCGTCACGTCCCTGAGTAACAGCACCCCTCCCCCGAGTTCCCTGACCGCAACCGGGCCTTCAACGCCGGCGCGGCTTCACACCAGCGTTGTCGGTTCGCACATCCGCCCCCCGCACCTCGAACCTCACCATCTGCAGCAGCACTCCATCGCGCCCCGTCAGCTTCAGCTCATGCCGCCCCGGCCACGGCGCCCAGTGCAGCCGCTCGCCCTGCCCCAGCGCCTTGCCGTCCATCCACCAGGTGCCGGCCTCGCCTTCCAGCACGATGCGCTGCGCGGCGGGCGGCATGTCGGGGTCGATCGCGAAGATGCTGCCGTCGCGCGGGCTGGCGATGCCGAAGCGCTGCGCGCCGCGCACCTGCCTGCTCGCGCTCCACAGCGCCTGCTCGGTGCCAGCGACGAACACGTCGTCGCGCGCCGCCTCGCGCTGGTCGTCGAAGCGGATCGCCATCGGCACCACGCCCGCCGGCACTGCCGGCCGCTTCGACGGCGCGCCGTCATGCAGCACGCGCACCAGCGCTTGCCACACCGGCGCGGCGCCGCTGACACCGCTCACGTCGTGCATCGCCTCGCCGCTCGCGTTGCCGACCCACACGCCGACGGTGTAGCGGTCGGTGTAGCCGACGCACCAGTTGTCGCGCATGTCCTTGCTGGTGCCGGTCTTCACCGCGGCGAAACCCTTCGTGACCAGGCTGCTGTCCAGCCCGAAGGTGCGGGCACGCGCCGCGTTGTCAGCCAGGATGTCGGTGACGAGCCAGCTGGCGGCCGCACTCGCCACGCGCTTCGGCACCGCCGCCGCACCGTGCAACGTGGGTGGCGAGAACAGCCCGCCATTCGCCAGCGCCCGGTACGCGTTCGTCAGCGCCAGCAGGCTCACATCTGCGCTGCCGAGCGCCAGCGAATGCCCGTAGAAGCCGCCGCTCTCGGGCAGCGCCAGGCCCAGCGCGTTCAGCCGTTCGACCAGCGCATCGGGCCCGAGCATCGCACCCACCCGCACCGCCGGCACGTTCAGGCTCGCACCGAGCGCGGTGCGCGCGCTGACCCAGCCCTTGAACGCATGGTCGTAGTTCTGCGGCAGGTACAGGCCGTTGGTCGTCGCGAGCTGCGCGGGCGAATCGTCGAGCAGGCTGGCCGGCGTGATCAGCCGGCGCTCGAAGGCCAGTTCGTAGACGAAGGGCTTCAGCGTCGAGCCCGGCTGGCGTCGCGCCAGCACGCCGTCGACCTGCGCCGCATCCGAGAAACTGCCGCTGGAGCCGACCCAGGCCCGCACCTCGCCACTCGCGTTGTCGAGCACGACGATCGCGCCGTCTTCGACGTTGCGGCCCGACAGCTCGGCCAGCTGCCGCCGCAGCGTGCCGACGGCGAAACGCTGCAGCCGCGCATCGAGCGTCGTGCGCTGCACCATCGCTTGCGTCGACCCCTCACCCACCACCTGCCGCGCGAAATGCGGCGCGAGCTGCTCGCCGAGCGGCATGCCGCCCTGGCGCAGCAGCGCGGTCTGCGCGAGCGCGGTGACGCCCTTGCAATCGAGCTTCTGCAGCTGCAACACACCGCAGGCGCGCTGCGCGACGACGGCCGGCGTCGCGTTCGGCCCGCGCAACAGCGCTGCCGCGATCGCCGACTCGTCGACATCCAGCCCGCCAGGGTGCTTGCCGAACAGCGTCTGCGACAGCGCATCGATGCCGACCACCTCGCCGCGGAACGCGACCCGGTTCAGGTAGGCCTCGAGGATCTCGCTCTTCTTCCAGCGCGCATCGAGCCGCGTCGCGGTGACGGCCTGGCCGAGCTTCTGCGCGACACTGCGCCCGCCGACCGGCCGCGCCAGGTCGTCGTCGAGCAGGCCGGCCAGCTGCATCGTCAGCGTCGATGCGCCGCGCGTGCGGGTGTTCCACACGTTGGCCCACGCGCTCTTCGCGACCGCACCCCAGTCGATGCCGCTGTGCTCGTAGAAGCGCCGATCCTCGCTGAGTACGATGGCCTGCAGCAGTGCGGGCGAAACCTCCTGCAGCGGCACCCAGGCCAGCCGGCGCGCGCTCTTGTCGACGCGCACCGTCTGCAGCGGCGTGCCGTCGCGGGCGAGCAGCGTCACGTCGGACGGCTTCCACGCCGACTTCACGTCGTTGAAAGTCGGCAGCGCCTGCGCCGTCGTCGCTGCGAGCAGCAACAGTGAAGCGCAGGCCACCCACTTCACGGCGCGACCTCGATCGCCGCGTTCGGCAGCTCCCCGAAACTCTCCGGCGCGTACATCGCCTCGACGCGCGTCGGCGGCAGCGCAAAGCGGCCGGGGTTGTTCAGCCGCACGGTGTACTCGATCACATGCTTGCCGCGCGGCAGGTAGTCGAAGTAGCTGCGGAAGGCCTCGAAGCTGCGTTCCTCGAAGACGGGCCACGCCCCCTGTCGCTTCTCGCCCTGCGTCGCGATCGCGCTGTCGCGGCCGAGGCCCGAGCCGAGCAGCGTCGCGCCACCCGGCACCGGGTCGCTGACCACCACCCAGGTCATGTCCGACTGCGCGTCCACCTCGACCCGCACCCGCAGCACATCGCCGCGCGACCACTTGGATTTGTCCTTCTGCTCGACCGCGGTGACCGTGCGAGCGAGGCTGTAGCCGGCGCGGATCGGCTCCTTCAGCGGGATCGCCGCGAGGCTCTGCACCGTGAGCCACGGCTTGCCCGAGCCCTCCTGCGACACGCTCAGCGTGCCGGCCGCCTCGGGCCACGGCAGTTTCACGCTGCCGCCGTCGGCCGACTTGCCCCAGTCGATCGCGACCGTCGCACCCCCGGTGCCGGCCACCGTGCGCCCGGCCACCTTCGCCGATTCGAACTTCGCCGAGAACTTGTCGAGCGCCAGCGAGCCCCACAGGTTGGCCGTCGTCGTGAGCCAGGCGCCGCCGCGCTGCCGGCCGAGGCTGCCGACCACCATGCGCGGCAGGTCGTCGCGCCAGGCCGGGTCGTCGAGCACCGCGAGGATCAGCCGCGCCGCATTGGCATCGGCGCTGTCCATCAGCCACCACCAGAAGTCGTCGCCCTCGTTGCTGAAGCGCAGCGTCGTGCCGGCATAGGTCAGCCGGCTGCGCAGGATCTGCTGCACTTCGTCCAGCCGCTTGGCCTGCTCGGGCACGCCCTGCACGCGGCGCAGGATGCCGAGCCAGTCGATCACCGCCGCGGTCGGCCACTGGTTCGGCGTGAGGTTCACCGAGCCGAGCATCTTCGGCTGCGCGCGGCCGTAGCGCGACAGGGCCTCGATCGCGGCGAGCTTGCGCACGTCCAGGTCGGCCCGCGGCGACCAGAACTTGCGCTCGATGCGGCCCTCGACGAACGCGGTCAGCCCGTCCAGCATGCTGTCGCGCGCGGCCGGCGGCAGCTCGAAGCCGGCCTCGTTCGTCGCGGCGAGCACGTAGGCGGTGAGCCGGTCGCTGCCGCGCGGGCCATCTTCGGCGCGCGGCGGGAAGTAGCTCGCGAGCCCGTCGCTGTCGAGGTAGGTCGGCAGCGCGTTCGCGACGCCGGCCCACAACTTCGCGTCCTTCAGGCCCACCGACTTCGAGGTCTTCTGCTCGAGGCAGATGAACGGGTAGGTCTCGAAGTAGCGGCGGATGCCGGGCAGCGCGCCGGTCAGCTTCGGCTGCACGCCGACGTTCAGGCCGCCGCGCTTGGTGCCGCTCGCCGGCAGCGCATCGGCCGGCGCAGCGACCGGTAGCGTGAACGGGCCGTCGAGCTGCGACAGCGTCGCCTGCAGCACGCGCACCGGCACCGCGGCGCTGACGAGCTGCGTGAGCTTCAGGCGGTCCCTCGCCTTGTCGCTGCCGGCGAGCTCCTCGGCACCGGCCTCCCACGCGATGCTGAACACCTCGGCCGGCACGTCGACCGGCCAGCTCAGCTCCTTCGCGCCGCCGGCCGGCAGCACCGCCTCCTGCGGCGGCAGCTCGATCGGCGTGCGCACGATGTCGGCGCCGCGCTCGCCGCCGCTGTTCGCTGTGCCGGCGAGCGTGGCCCGCACCTTCATCTCGTGCGTGGTGGTGTTGCGCAGCGTCAGCATCGCGCTGAACCGGTCGCCGTCGCGCACCAGCGGCGGCAGGCCCGACAACACCTGCAAGTCCTGCGTCACGCGGATGCTGGTGCTGCCGCTGCCGAACTGCTGCACGCCGGCATCGGCCACCGCGACCAGCCGGAAGCTGGTCAGCGAATCGTTCAGCGGCACCTCGACCACCGCCTCGCCGTTGGCGTCCAGCGCCACCTGGGCCTTCCACAGCAGCAGCGTGTCGAACAGCTCGCGCGTCGCGTTCTTGCCGCCACCGCCGCCGGCCGCCACCGCCTTGCGGCCGTAGTGGCGCCGGCCGATGATCTCGCTCTGCCCGGTGGCGGTCTCCACGCCGAGCGCGCGCGGCTTCAGCATCGCGCCGAGCAGGTCCCACGAATCGTTCGGGCGCAGTGCCAGCAGGCCCTCGTCGACGGCGGCGAACGCCACCTCGGCATTGGCGAGCGGCTTGCCGTCGTGCAGCACCTTGATGCGCGCCTTCGCGGTCTGGCGCACCGCGTACTGCGGCTTGTCGGCCGTCACGCTCACGTCCAGCCGGTGCTCCTGCACGCCCACCTTCAGCGCCGCGATGCCGAGCTTGAAGGCCGGCTTCGACAGGTCGACCATCGCGGTCGGCGCCTGGTACTCGCGGCCCTCGTACCAGAACGAGCGCACCCAGTTCAGCGGCTCCTTCCAGCCCCAGCTGAAGAACGAATACCACGGCACCTCGCGGATGCGCCCGCGCAGCACCAGCACGTCGACATACACGTTCGGGCCCCAGGATTTCTCGATCTTCAGCTCGACCGTCGGGTCGTCGCCGCGCAGCGTCAGCACGCGCGTCGCGATCACGCCCTCGCGCTCGACGCTGACCAGCGCGGTCGCCTCGCGGAACGGCATGCGCACCTGCAGCCGCGCGGTCTCGCCGGGCTCGTAGCTCTTCTTCTCGGGCAGCACGTCGATGCGGTCGTCGTTGTCCTGCGCGAACCACAGCTCGCCCTGCTTCGTGACCCACACGCTGGCGGCCGATTCGGCGACATTGCCCGCCTTGTCGCTCGCCTTCGCGATCAGCTCGACCTGGCCGGCGTTCTCGAGCGCCGCATCGCACAGCAGCAGGCCGCGGTCGTCGGTGCTGCCGCTGCACACGGTGCCGAGCTCCTTGACCTCGGTGCGGTTGTCGTAGGCGTAGAAGCCGCCGACCATGCGCTTGCGCGTGCTGATCACCTGCGACAGCCGGCCCCGCACCTCGACCGCCTGGCCCTTCAGCGGCTTGCCGGCGGTGTCCAGCGCCAGCACCTGCAGCTTCACCTGGCCCCGCGCGCTCGCCCACGAGCCGGTCTTCACCCCCAGCACGACGGCGCTCGGCCACAGCGCGACGGTGGTCGACGCGGTCTGCACCTCGCCGTTCGGATCGTTGAAGGTGACCTCGGTGACGAGCTCGCTCGGCCGCTTGATCGCGGGCAGGTCTTTCAGCGTGGCGCTGGCGGCGCCGTCGCGGTCGGTCGTCAGCGGCAGCTTGTCGGCGACCACCTTGCCGCTCGATTCGGGCGTGCCCTCGTCACCGTCGTCACCGCGCGCGGCCTGCTTCGGGTCGCGCGGCGGCTCGAAGCTGAACTCGTCGTAGCCCGCGAAGCCGCTCGCGCGGCTGCGCAGCAAGGCCGTCAGCCGGGCCGGCGCCTGCGCCATCCCGCCGCCGGCGAAGTAGTTCAGCTGCACGCCGATCGGCAGCTCCTTCGGCGCGACCGGCACCTCCTTCGGCCCGCTGACGCGCGCATCGACCAGCGGCAGCCGGAACTCCTCGACGCGGAAGCTGCCGGCCGACCAGCCGCTGCGCTCGCGGTCACCGCCGCCTTCGCGCTCCAGCGTCACGTCGTAGACGCCGAGCTTGGCGGCCGGCGGGATGTTCCAGCTCGAGGCCGCGCTGCGCGTGCCGTTCCAGCTCAAGGGCAGCGTCACTTCCTGCCCGCTGCCCTGGTGCACGATCTTCAGCCGCGTCGGCAGCCGCTCGGCCGGCACCGCGGCCAGGCCGCTGCTGGTCTCGCGGCGCATGAAGTGCTTCATCGACACCGTCTCGCCGGCGCGCAGCAGCGTGCGGTCGAACACCGTGTGCGCCTGCACGTCGGGCTGCGCATCGTGGCTGGTCGGGAAGCTGAAGCGCCAGGTCTCGATGCCCTTCTGCCAGCTGCTGAAGACGAAGGCGGTGTCGGTCAGGCCCTTCGGCGTCGGCTTGCGCGCGGTGACGAAGAAGCCGCTGTCGGCCGGGCACTCGCCGGCCCGCTCCAGCACCTGGTCGATGCGGGCCAGGCCGTTCGCATCGGTGCGGCCGGCCCACAGCCGCTGGCCACGGCAGTCGTTGACCGCAATGTCGGCGTCGGCCACCGGCTTGCCGCGGTCGAGCGTCGTGACCCAGACCACGCTGTTCTCGCGGCCGAGCTTGAAGTGCACGCCGAGGTTGGTGACCAGCACGCCGGCGCGCACGTACATCGGCGCCTTCTTGTCGAGCAGGGCTTCGCCGAGGCGGCGCGATTCGATCTCGACCACGTGGTAGCCGGGGTCGGGGATCGGGATGCCGACCACCTCGAACGGCCGCGGGTCGCCGCCGACGAGCTGCGGCAGGTCCATGCGCTTCACGTCGGCGCCGCCGTTCAGCAGCGACAGCTCGCGGGTCTCGACGACGCGCTCGTGGCGCACTTCCTTGCTGCGACCCTTGCCGTCGACGACGCGCTCGGTCTCGTAGTGCTGCGATGCCGGCAGGCCGGCCTCCTTCGCGGTGAGGCGGCTCTCGTGGTAGCGGGCGACGCGGGCATACCACTGCAGGATGTCGGCATCGGTGCGCAGCGTCTTGATGCGCACCGCGCCGCCGCCCGCGGCCGGCCGCAGGTCGCCCTGCACATGGCGCAGCGTGACCGGCAGCATCGCATCGGCATTCAGCTCGACGACGCCGAACGGTGCGGCGGCGAACTTCGCGATCGGCGGCGCGTCGCCGGTCGCGACCTTCAGCGGGAAGCTCGCGGCATTCGCGAGCGCGCGGCCCGAGCTGTCCTTCAGGTTGCGCGGCAGCTCGATCGTGAAGGCGCTGCGCTCGGGCAGCGGCATCGGGAAGCGCAGGCTGTCGACCTCGGCCGCCTTGTCGTCGGCATCGAACTCCGGCGCGATCGCCTTGCCCGAGGCCGGCTGCAGCCGGACCGCCGCCGCCAGCTCGCGCGGCAGCTGCGACGAGAAGCGCAGCGTCAGCGGGCGGATCGGCAGGCACGGTGCCTCGGCACGCTCGCGCTCGCAGCTGAACTCGGCGGTGAAGGCCTTGCGCACGCGGAAGTTCAGGCGCTGCTCGGTGCGCGTGACGATCTTCGGGTTGGCCTGCGCCGCGATGCCGGCGCCCCAGACCAGGCGCAACGCGGCGTCGGGCGGCAGCGGGCGCTGGCAGGTCAGCACGACGATGCGCTCGGCCTGCTTCTCGAGCTGGCGCGCCTTCAGGATCTCGTCGCGGACCGCGCCCGTCACCACCCGCACCGGCATGCGTTCGCCGATGCCGTCGACCTCGCAGGCCGCATGGGCGGCCACGGTGGCCTCGACGGCCGGGCCGGTCAGCCGCAGCACGAAATGCTGGTCTTCCTCGACCAGGTTGCCGGCGTACGGCTGGGTCGATTCGATGGCCGGGCCGCCGGTGCTGAACGTGAACTCGCTGCCGCCGGTCAGCGCGCCGTTCAGCGGCTTCCAGTCGGACTTCGCCTTCAGCGTGCAGCGCGTGCCGGGCGGCAACGCCTCGCGGAAGTCATACAGCCAGACGCGGTCGTTGGCCCAGCGGCCCGAGCCGGCGCGCGTGGCACCTTCGCACACCACGCCGAGCGGATCGGGCAGCCGCAGGTCGCCGAACGGCACCACCGCCTCGGAGAACTTCACCGTGACCTGGCGCACCTGCGCGACCTCGCCCTGCGGGCTGATCGACGTGATGGTGGCGGCGCGGGCCGGGCCGGGCGCTGCAGCCAGCACGGCAAGCAGCGCGAACGTGGCGGCGCCGAGGGCCCGGGCGATGGATCGTGGCATGCCGTCTCCTCCAGAAGTGCCGGGAGGATAAGCCACGCCGTGGCCGATTCCGATGGGGTCCGGTGGAGCTCAGCCTTCCTGGCGGCGTTCTTCTTCCATCTGGCGGCGGCGCTGGCCTTCGAGCTCGCGCAGCCGCGCATCGATGATCGATGCGTCGATGAAATCGACCTTGCCGCCCGGCGTGCGGGCCAGCCGCTGGCCGGCGCGCAGGCGGTCGACGGCGCCGGTCAGGTCGCCCACCGCATAGTGCGATTCGGCTTCGGCGCGCAGCGAACGCAGCTGCTGGCCGAGCTGCTCCCAGGTGCGGCTGAGCTGCTGCCAGGCGAGCGCGTCGCTCGGGTGCAGCGTGGTCCAGGTCTGCAGGTCGTCGGCGCTGCGCTTGACGGCCGGGTCGGTCTTCGGCGACGCCAGCGCCACCTGCGCCTGCAGCAGCAGCACCGCGCGCGACGGCGTGGCGCCGGCCTCGAGGTACGGCTTCAGCACCTGGCCGGCGCGCGCGCCGTCGCCACGCTCGGCCAGCGACTGCGCCTGCAGCATCACGACCTCGCGCTCGGCGACGGCATCGCTGCGCGGGCTGCCGCGCACCACGCCGAGCGCCACCTTCAGCGCCGCATCGGCGCGGGTCCAGTCGTGCAGCAGCGTCGACGCGAGCGCGCTCGCATAGGCGGCGTTCAGGCGATCGGCCACGCTGGCATCGGGCGCCACGCTGTCCTGCGACTGCCAGCGGCGCAGCGCGTCGATGCGGGTGTCCATCAGCACGCGGGCGCGCGCCTGCGCGGCCACGTGGGCGAGCACGCTGACCGGCGCCACCGGCGCGGCCGTGCCCAGGCGCTGGCGGGCGTCGCCGATGCGCTCGGTGGTGATCGGGTGGGTGCGCAGGTACGGGAAGCCACCGCTGTCGTTCAGGTGCGAGGCCTGGTCGAGCTTCTCGAACATCGCCGCCATGCCGCCGGGCGCGAAGCCGGCGCCGGTGAGCACGTTGAAGCCGACGCGGTCGGCCTCGCGCTCCATGTCGCGCGAGAAGTTCAGCTGGCCCTGCACCGACGCGGCCTGCGAGCCGGTGAAGATCGCGTTGGCGCCGTCGACGCGGTTGCTGCGGGTCGCGGCGATCACGCCGAGGATCATGCCGGCCAGGCCGATCAGCGACTGGCGCCGGCTGTTGACCATGCCGCGCGCGATGTGGCGCTGCGTGACGTGCGACATCTCGTGCGCGAGCACCGAGGCGAGTTCGTCGCGCGTGGCGGTCATCGCGATCAGGCCCAGGTGCACGCCGACGTAGCCGCCGGGCAGCGCGAACGCGTTGACGGTCTTGTCGCGCACCAGGAACGGCTCCCAGGCGAAGCGCTGGTCGGTCTCGGCACCGATGTTGCCCTGGGCGCGCGAGGCCGCCACCAGCGGCTGCCAGATCGATTGCAGGTACTCGACGAGGACGGGGTCGTCGAGGTAGTCGGGATCCTGTCGGATCGCCCGCATGATCTGGTCGCCCAGCCGGCGCTCGGTGCCGACGCTCAGGTCGTCGGAGATCGAATCGCCGAGCGCGGGCAGCGCGTTCTGCGTGGCCGGTGGGGGGGTGTCCTGCGCACGCACCCCGGCGCTGCCGATGAGCAGGGCCAGCGCGCACAGCGATGCGGTGAGGCGGGTGGAGCGTGAACGTGTCATCCGGTGGGGCACGAAGGCGAGGAGCGGCCGATCGCTATGATGCCAGCGCCACGTTGCCCGGATGTTTCCCTTCATGTCCAAGCCCCTTCCCCCAGCACAGTCCCAGCCCGCGAGCGGCCTGACCCATTTCGACGCGCAGGGGCAGGCGCACATGGTCGACGTGTCGGGCAAGGCCGAGACGCACCGCATCGCGCGCGCCGCCGGCGTGATCCGCATGCAGCCGGCCACGCTCGCGCTGATCCAGGGCGGCACGGCCAAGAAGGGCGACGTGATCGGCATCGCCCGCATCGCCGCCATCCAGGCCAGCAAGCGGACCGCCGAGCTCATCCCGCTGTGCCATCCGCTGCCRATCACCAAGGTCGCGGTGGAGTTCGAGATCGACGCGGCGGCGAGCCTGGTGCGCTGTACCGCGCAGGTCGAGACGCTCGGGCGCACCGGCGTCGAGATGGAGGCGCTGACGGCGGTGCAGGTCGGGCTGCTGACCGTCTACGACATGTGCAAGGCGGTCGACCGCGGGATGGTGATGGGGGAGATCCGGGTGCTGGAGAAGCACGGGGGGAAGTCGGGGGATTGGGTGGCGGCTGCTTGAGCCGGCGTCAGAAGTCGCGCCAGCGGCTGATCAGCCCGCCCTTCTTGGAACGGATCATCAGCGCGCGAGGTGCGCGAAACCGCACCAATCGGGCATACAGCCACACGTACAGCACGCAGAAGATCGCCGCGACGATCTGCAGTGCGAGGGTGTGGCGCCACAGCAGCGATGCCGGCAGGACGGCGAAGCTCGACAGCGCCCACAGATAGGGCGCTGTCAGGCTGTTGCGCAGCGTGAGGCTGGCGGCCTCCTGGCGCCCGACGGCCCAACGCACCAGCCGGCGAAAGATCAGCGTGTGCAGATGCAGGCCGTCCGGCAGGCCGGGGCTCGTGCCGCGCAGGAAACGTCGGCGCCACACCGAGAACACGGTCTCGAACACCGGGTACACGAACAGCACCAGCGCGTACCAGGCCGACACCTGCGGGTGCCGCGCCACCAGCAGGATCACCAGCACCGCCAGCAGATAGCCGACGAAATACGCGCCGCCGTCGCCCAGGAAGATCAGCCCGCGTGGCCAGTTCCAGACGAGGAATCCGACCAGGGCGCCGGTGGCGGCCAGCGCGGTGGCGACGATCAGCGGATCCCCCACCTGCAGGCCCACGTAAGCCAGCGACAGGAACATCGCGCTGGCCACCACGGCCGCCAGTCCGTTATAGCCATCAATGATGTTGATCGCGTTGGCCAGTCCGCCGACGGCCATCGTGCTCAGCAGCAGGCTCACGGCGTTATAGAGCAGCAGGGCATCGAGAAAGCCGATATCGACGCGCCGTACTTCCGCGCCGAGCCAGAAGAACGCGATGGCACCGCTCAGCATGGTCGCGAGCAGGCGCGGCAGCACGCCGACGCGCTTGGTCATGTCTTCGGCCAGGCCGGTCAGCAGCGCCGGCGCACCGGCCAGCAGCAGCAACGAAAAACTGCCCACCAACGCCGGAGCAGTGGCCGTCATCAACAGTGCCAGCCCGAGCATCGCCACCAGCAAGGCCAGGCCTCCGACGCGCGGCGTCGACACGGCGTGGAACTTCTGCACGCCGGTCCGGGTGTCGTCCCAAGGCAAGGATCCATGCCGACGCGAGACCCGGATAATGAGCCCGGATATGACGAATGAAATCAACAGCGCAACGACGAAACTGGTCATGGGTTTTGCGGGAAGGCGCAGCAGGGCGGCGAGCGCACGCGCTACGGTAGCAGAAGCTCATGGGCCCGGGCCGCGCGTGCCGCACCGATCCGGCGAATGACGCTCCCGGCATGATCCGCCACATCGCGAAGGCCAATGCGATCCTGCTGTTCCAGTACGCGGCGGGGGCGCTGGTGCCGCTGCTGCTCGTGCCCCACATCGTGCGCTCAATCGGTCTGGCGAACTATGGCCACCTGGCAGTGGCCCTCGCGTGGGCAGGCTTCGGAGGGCTCATCACGCAGTACGCATTCCAGCTGACTGGCCCGCAGCGCCTGGCCGGCGACCCGTCCGCGACGGACACGATCCTGGCCGATGTCGTGGTGGGCAAGGCCACTCTGCTGGCCGTCGTGCTGCCGCTGATGGTGCTCGTGGCCGCCACGCAGGCCCCTCCCGGCGCCGCTGGCACCGGGAGCTGGCTCGTGCTGCTGCTGGTCCCGATCGGTGCAGCGGCCAATGCGAGCTGGTTTCTGCAGTTCCAGGGACGCTTCCTCCGGGTTGCGCTCGCCGCCATCGTGGGCTCGTGCGGGGCGCTGGCGCTCGGGTGGTGGGGGGTCGTCGGCAACGGCACCGTATCGGTGGTGGCCGCCGCCGTGTCGTTGTCGTTCGGAGGCGTGTTCGTCGGCCTGGTCACCTTGTGCTCGGCCTGGCGGCTCGCCGGCCTGCGGCGCGACACCGTACGCAACAGCCGCCCGTTGCCGCTGCTGCGAGAGGACTGGCCGCTGTTCGCTTCCCAACTGGCCTCCGCGTTGTACACCGTGGCGGGCCCGATCCTGATCAACCAGGTGGCCGGTGCGTCGTCGGCCGGCAGCTACAGCGCCGTCGAGCGTGTGGTCAACGCGCTGGCGGCGGCATGCCAGCTGACCTACGTCGCCGCCTACCCGCGCCTGGCCAGCAGCTACGTCAACGACCGGCGCGCCTATTGGCGCCTGCTTACCCAGCTCATCGGGGCTCATCTCGCGGCGACAACGCTGCTGGCCGGCATCATATGGACTTGCCGCGAGCCGTTGTCGGCGTTCATCTTCGGCACGACAGCCGAGGACACGCGGTCCTTGCTGGCCTGGGGCCTCGGGTGGCTGGTGGTCGGCATATTCGGTCCGGCATTGACGGGATACCTGACCTTGAGCCATCGCAAGCCGAAGGTGATGTCGCTGAACCTCGCAGTCCTCGGCATCTGTGTCCTGGTCGGCATTCCCGCCATCGCGGCATTCGGACCCACCGGCTGGATGGCCACCCTGGTCTGCTCGCAGCTCGTCGTGCTGATGGTCGGAATCCACTACTGGCGGTCGCGAGACGAAGCGCAGGAGACCTGACATGTGCGGCATCGCCGGATTCATCGACCTCTCGCGGGCCACGGAGGCTGCCGAAAGCACCTTGCGCGAGATGCTGGCCCGCATCGCGCATCGCGGACCCGACGACAGCGGAACCTGGCTGCACGACGGCGTCGCGATCGGGCACCTGAGACTGGCGATCGTCGACACCTCGCCCTCCGGCCACCAGCCGATGCTCAGCACCAGCGGGCGCTACGTGCTGGCCTTCAACGGCGAGATCTACAACCACGCCAGCCTGCGCAACGAACTCGTCGCACGCGGCGCGGTGTTCAAGGGCCACTCCGACACCGAAGTCCTGCTGGCGCTGATCGAGGAGCAGGGGCTCGCCGCTGCGTTGACCCGCTGCGTCGGCATGTTCGCGATCGCCTTGTGGGACCGGCAGCAGCGGCGGCTGGCGTTGGCGCGAGACCGGTTCGGCGAGAAGCCGATCTACTACACCCGCCAACACAACAGCTTCCTGTTCGCGTCCGAGTTGAAGGCGTTGGCGGCCCATCCATCGTTCGAGCGGCGCTTGAACCTGCATGCGGTGGCCCAGCTGATGCGCTTCGGCTACATCGCCGCGCCGCACAGCATCTATGAGAACGTGCACAAGCTGGAACCGGCGGCCATCCTGCAGCTGGACATCGACGCAGCCTCGGCTGCACCGACCTTCCATCACTACTGGCGTGCCGAGGACGCTTTCGCGCAGGGCCTGGCAAAGCCCTTCGAGGGCAGCTTCGAGGACGCGGTCGGCGCACTGGACACCCTGCTTCGGAATGCCGTGAAGGGACAGATGCAGGCGGACGTTCCGCTCGGCGCGATGCTGTCCGGCGGCATCGACTCCTCGACCATCGTGGCGCTGATGCAGGCGCAGTCCGCCACGCCGATCCGGACGTACTGCATCGGTTTCGACTCGCCCGCCTCGGACGAGGCCCCGCACGCGCGTGCGGTCGCACAGCACCTGCAGACCCTGCACACCGAGCTCTACGTCAGCAGTGCCCACGCGCGCGCCGTGATTCCGCAGTTGCCGACGCTGTATGACGAGCCGCTCGGCGACTCGTCCCAGATCCCGACCTTCCTGCTGGCCGGACTGGTTCGCCGGGATCTCACCGTGGCGCTGTCCGGCGACGGCGGCGACGAGGTGTTCGGCGGCTATCCGAAGTACCTGGTCGGCAGGCGCTACGCGGGCCTGCCGGGGCGGCATGCATTCGCGGCGCTGCTGGCCGCCGTTCCGTGGCGCGCTGCCCAGGCGCTGTCGGCCCCGTTGCCGCGGCCGATCGCTTCGCGCCTGGTCGCACAACGACTTCGCCTTCGCCACGCCTTGCTGTCGGCCCGCGGCCCGACGGACATTGCCGAGGTGCTGGCGCGGGTTTCGCAGGATGACCTCGACATCGTGCCGGGTGCGCGCCGCCTGGAGACCGTCTTCTCCGCGCCAGCCCCTCTCGCACAAGGGCGTCAGCCCGATTACGTGCGGGCCGCCATGCTGCTCGACCAGCGCGCCTATCTGCCGGGCGACATCCTCGCCAAAGTGGACCGTGCCACCATGGCCAACAGCCTGGAAAGCCGCGCGCCGCTGCTCGACCACCGCGTCGCCGAGCTGGCGGCGTCGCTGCCCACCGAGTACCTGGTCGGTGCGGGCCAATCGAAGCGCGTGCTGCGCGAACTGCTTTACCGCTACGTGCCGCGCGCGTTGGTCGAGCGCCCGAAGCAGGGCTTCTCGGCGCCACTGGCCGACTGGCTGCGTTCAGACCTGCACGATTGGGCGGCCGACCTGATCCACGGCAGCAAGGGATCGCCCTCGTTGAACCGCCCGTTCTGCGCCCGGCTGCTGGCCGAGCATCGGGCGGCCCAGGCCGACCACTCCGGCGTGCTGTGGTGCGTGCTGAGCTTCCTGGCCTGGGCGGACGCATGGCTGTGAGCACCGGTCGCCTGCTGGTCTACACCTGCGTCGCCGGCAACTACGACGAGCTGCCGGCGCCGCTCGTCGAGAGCGCGGACATCGACTTCATCTGCCTGTCGGACGCGGCCGTGTCCGTGCCGTCGCCCTGGATCCTGCAGCGCCTACCGGCCATGCCGCTGAGCGCGCCGGAGTTGAACCGCTACGCCAAGATGCACCCGCACCTGATTTTCCCGGAGCACGAGGCGAGTCTCTACGTGGACGGAAACATCCAGATCATCTCGGATCCTCGTCCGATGGCCGCGAACGCGCTCGCCAGCCACGACCTGTCGCTCTATGCGCACCCGTTTCGCGACTGCGCCTACCAGGAAGCCGAAGAGTGCGCCGCGATCGGATACGCCTGGTCGGCGACCATCCGGCGCCAGATGCGCGGCTATGCGGCCGAGGGTTTTCCGCGCGGACACGGCCTCCATGAGGCCGGCGTGATCGTGCGCCGCCACGCTTCACCTGGCGTCCAGCGCCTGATGGCGGCGTGGTGGGCGGCATACCGCAGCGGCGTCCGGCGCGACCAGATCAGCCTTCCGTTCCTGGCGTGGAAGCTGGGCGTGCCGATCGGAAACCTCGGCCCGAGCGATCCTCGTTTCACACAGCGGTATTTCCGGTTGCGCGAGGGTCACCGCCGACCCGTGCCATCGCGCATCCTGATGCGGGGCCGGCTCAACCGGCTGTGGGATCGGTTGGCAAGCCGGCTGCGGATCGGCCCACCGGCCGGCTCGAACTGACGAGCTTTCCTCAGTCGCGCGCGCTCGACTGGGGTCCGGCGCGCGACAGCAGGCCGTCACGCAGTCCGCGCAGCATCGGTGGCAGGTTCTGCGATCGAGCCTCGCTCAGGAAGCCGAAGAAGAGCACGATGTGGAGGCACTGCTTGATGTCGGCGGTGCGCCAGCGCCAACTGGCGTACGGCCGGCGCCACACCAGGACGCTGTTGCGCACGATGTAGTAGTAGCGGAAGGGCCGATGCGCCGGCACCTGGCGCCAGCGCATCCACCAGACACGCAGCGTGTGCTCGCCCAATCGGTGCTGGAGTACCGCTGACGACACGCCGGCCAGCATGAAGCCGCGCGACCGCGCGCGCAGGCACCACTCGGTGTCGACCTTGTCGATGAACAGGCTTTCATCCATGTCCCCGACTGTTTCAAGCGCGGCCCGCGTGGCGAGGCAGCCGGATGCGATCAGCATGTCGCAGGCAACCCAGGGCCGTGCCGTCGACGCCGCCAGCCTGCGGTAGCCGAACCACCCGAAGCGGACGAAATCGGCCGTCACGCCACTGCCCTGCAATGCCGGTCCGACAGCGGCGACACGATGGCCGGCGAGGCGCATGGCATCGGCTGCGCAGACGAGCTCGGACACCATGTCCGTCGCCGGAACGCTGTCCTGGTCCAGCAACAGGACAAAGTCGCTGCCACGCTCCAACGCGCGCCGGATGCCGATGTTCTGCGCCGCGGCGACGCCGCGGTTCTCGGGCAGGCGCACAAGCTCGACGCCTGACAGCGTCGATTCGAGGCGGCCGGGCATGCCGCCGCTCGCGTTGTCGACGACCACGGCATGTACGACCTGGCCGTGCAGCGCGTCGAGCAACAACTGCAGGCGCGCGGGATCGGGCTCGAAGGTGACGATGACCGCGCAGACGCGCTGCGCGGCCGTGCGCGCGGAAGCAATCATCGGCGAATCCCGGCCGGCAGCGGACGGGCGAGGCCGAAGATCCCCGCGAGCGCCCCGCTCGACAGGCGGGCGAGCTTGGCCAGCCGCCGGTCCTCGACCAATGCGATGCCGGTCGCTTCATAGGCGAGACGAAGCAGGCAGAGTGCCGAGAATGCCGGCTCGACCAGGGCATAACGGGTCGCGAGCCACATGGTGTTGCGCCCGATCATGCCGCGCCGTCGCGGACTGTGGCCGCCCGATTGGAGCGTCATGCCGAGCACGCGGTAGGCCGTTCGCTCGCCCACCGAGTGCGCGAACTCGCAGTCGCCGTTGACGAGCACGTGCAGGCCGGCGCGCCGCGCCCGCATGCAGTATTCGGTGTCGACGTGATCGACCGCGAGACCCTCGTTGTAGGGTCCGACGCGGCGCAGCGCCGCCAGGCTCCATACCGACATCGAGTTGATGACGAAGGCGACCGGCCGCGTGCCGGTGAACTCACGCGGCAGATGATGGAAGCGCCAGCGCGACAGTTCGAGGTGGCGGGCCCGCAGCCCGGTCGCCCGGTCGCGATGGGCGGGCGCCACGGCCGCGGTGTCGCTGCGCGAAAAGGCACTTCGCGTCGATGGATGGGCAAGGAACGCCGACAGGCTGGCCGTGTCGGAATCGTCGTCGACGAAGACGACATGGCGCAGCGCGGCGGCGTCGGCATCGCCCAGCCGTCGCAGCGCAGCGTTGTAGGCCCCCGCGAGACCTCCGGCATTGCCGTTGACCAGCACGCTGGCATTCGACGGCAGCGCAACGGCATCGGCCACGGCGGGATGGCCCGACGGCGAGTTGTCGACGATGAGCAGCCGCTTCACGGCGCCTGCCAGCGATGCAATCGACGCCGCAGTGCCGGCCCGCGGGTCGAACAGCACGAGCACGGCAGCCATCTCGTCCGCGTCGGGCGGCGCGACGGTCGAGGCGGGCGTCACGGGTGCGGCTCCCGGTGCGGCATGCCGCATGGCAACGCATAGACTTGCGCCCGATGAACGACATCACCGTATCGATCGTCAGCCACGGTCAGGGCGAACTCGCCAGCCTGCTGCTGTCGGATCTCGACCGCATCCGCTGCGATCTCGTCAGGCGGATCATCGTGACGCTGAACACCGACGAGCCGTGGTCCCCACCGGCCTCGATCGGCGGCGCACCGGTGCTGACGATCCGCAACGCGAGGCAGGCAGGCTTCGCCGCGAATCACAACGAAGCGTTCCGTCACTGCGAAACCCCGCTGTTCGTGATCGCCAATCCCGACGTGCGCCTGCACGAGGATCCGTTCGCCGCGCTCGCGCAAGCGCTGGCACATCCGCGATGTGCCCTGGCGGTGCCGTGGCAGGTGGACGCGCGCGGCCAGGTCGAAGACTTCCGGCGCCGGATCCCGACGCCGCTGTCGCTGGTTCGTCGGGCTGCCTCCCGGGACCGGCGGCTCACCGAGACGGCGGACATGGAATGGGTGGCCGGCTCGTTCATGGCCGTGCGAAGCGAGGTGTTCCGCGAGCTGGCCGGTTTCGATGCAGGCTACCGGTTGTACTGCGAGGATGTCGACCTGTGCCTGCGCCTGCAGCTCGCGGGCTGGCGCATCGAGGTGCTGCCGCACACGGTGGTCGTGCACGACGCGAGGCGCTCCTCGGGCGGCGGCAGCTGGCGGCATTTGCGATGGCATCTGATGAGCTTCGTGCGGCTGTGGACATCGCGCGCGTTCTGGCGCTACCGGAAGTCGCGATAGCCGAGCGCAGACTCGGGAGCCAGGCACTGGAAGGGCTTGTCCTTCACAGCCGCATCGTCGCAGGGCGCGAAGAAGGCTTCGGCCTGGTCGTTGTTGAACTCTCGCAGACGCCGTGCCACGTAGCGTGCACGCTGCGCATCGCCGGCCTCGTCGAGCGCACGTGCCCACGCGATCAGCAGGCGCGCATCGAGCAGGTAGTGCGGTGCGCTGCGGAACGACGGCATCGCTTCCGAAGGGTGTTCGACCGTCGTCACCGCTGCGTAGTCCGCGTGGTGCGCGAAGAACCAGCTGCGCTGGCCGTCGGCGATGCGGTCCTGCAGACTGGCCGCCCCGGCGGGCGGCGAGAAGATCGCGACGACGCGTGCGTAGTCGGCCACCGCGGCGATGCCTCCGGCGACGAGCCCGCAGCAGGCCACCGCCAACAGCAGCGGCGGCAGGCTGCGGCCGCCGCGCGCGGGGTCGCTTGCGGCAGCGCCCCGCGACAGTGCCGTGCCGAAGGCGAAGACCGTGGGCAGCAGGAAATACGCGTACCACAGCGGGTACTCGAGCTGGCTGTGCACGGCCATGGTCAGAACCATCATGGTGGCCGCACGCAGGCTGCTGCTGTCCTGCCCGGCCGGGACGCGCAAGGCCGCGCGGCACGCACACCACAGCGCGTAGAGGAGCAGCCCCAGGACGAGCAGGCCGAGTGGCAAACCCAGCTCGACCAGCAGCTGCAGCGGAAGGTTGTGGGTATGGTCGAAGAACGCCGTCGGGCGGCCCGGGAAGGCCGACAAGGTCCAGGCCAGGTTGAACTCACCCCAGCCGACGCCGGTCCAGGGCTGGGCAGCGATCATGGACAGCGTGTTCCCCCAGATGGCGAAACGCGAGCTCGACAGGTCGGACCGGTGCAACTGCGAATCGCCGCTGAACGCGTGCGTGCCGGCGCGGGCCCAGGCGTCCATGCCGACCCAGCCCAGCACGAAGACGACTGGCGCGGCCCACAGGAGCAACCGCGTCGTGCGGGACATGCGGCGATCCACCACGGCCCAGACCGCCAGCAGCGCAACGCAGATCGCCCCGGTGCGCGAGGCGGTCAGCACGATGCCGAAGATGAACAGCGGCAGCAACAGGCCGGTGCTCCAGCGCACGACGGATGTGCTCTTCGGCGCGTCCGATGCACGTTCCCGGGTCCACACCAGCGCAATCGCCGAGAGCACGAGCAGGCTGGCCAGGTGGTTGGGCTGCCGCAGGTTCGCGCCGACCCGACCGGGCGAGGAGACATGCGCGATCCAGTTGCCGTTGGTCCATTGCGGCGCGAAGGTCTGGACGAGGGCGATGCCGGTGCTCAGGACACCGGCCCATACCAGGGCCTCGCAGAACGCGCGAAAGGCGTGCTCTCCGACCTCGGTCCGTGCACCCGCCGCTGCGACACAGGTGACGAGCGCGGCCGCCACCAGCAGCCCGGCCGACGAGAGCGCAAGCGGCACGGGCAGGCCCGCCAGCAGGGCCGATGCCAGGACGCCGGCCAGCATGAGGCCGAAGGCGGCCAGCAGGCTGTTGACGGCAGCGCCCGGGTTCAGGGGCGGCCGCGGCTTCAACCAACCGGCCAGCACCATCAGGAAGAGGAACACGCCCCACCCCACCAGTGCCGCGGCCTGGTTGAGGAATGTCGCGGAAGGCGGGACGTTGTACGCCAGCGCGCCGGGCACGACAACGGCCAGGATGGCCGTGATGCGCAGCGCCTCGAGGCCGCCTCGCGAAGGCTGCGGCATCAGAAGAACCCGTCCAGCGGGAGGTAGCCGACGATGTTCGCCTGCGGTTCGTCGAGCAGCACGACCCAGCTCTCGCGGCGCGACATCAAGGGGAGAAAGCGAAGCCTGGCCGCATCCACGCCCGCCTTGGCGGCGATGGACTGCACCGCGGCGCCGGCGTCCGGATAGTGCGCAGCAAGTTCCGAAATCGGGCGGGCGGCCTTCAGCATGTCGGCACGTGCGCCGGCGATGTCCGACCAGTTGGCCGGGTCCATCGACAGATCCACGCCTCCCAGGCCCTTCGTCATCGCGCGGAAGGCGGCATCCGGTGCGGTGGGCTTCTGCGCGGCAATCAGGACCGGCCCGGTCCACGACAGCTGGCGCATGCCGGGCGGTGCGGCGGCCAGCGATTCGGTCTCGATCTCGACTGCCGTCACGACGCGCAGGCGATCGACCTCGAAGGCGACGATGGCAGGTCGCGCCAGTGCGATCGTGTAGATGCCATAGCCGAACGCGGCGACCTGCACGCAGGCAATGACGGCGATGTCGCGCACCAGCTCGCGCATCGGCTTGCCCGGCGCGGCCACAACGGCCGTCAGCACCGGACCGAGTACCAGGTCGACGGCCGTCAGGAGGACGAACAGGTTCAAGCCCCCGGTGAGCTCACCGTACGGGCTCGGGTACCAGACCAGGAACACCAGCACGCTCGCCAGCGCTGCGATGCAGGCGCTGACGAGGACATGCAAGGACGTGGCGCGGACGCGGCGTGGGAGGGCGTGGAAGATGTCCATGGCATCTCTGAAAGCGAGGTTGTGAAACGAGGCCGGCAACTCAATCGGGCAGTGTCGCTGCGAATTCGACCAGCTTCGGCTGCTGTGCCTGCTCGCCTTGTTCGAGCAGGACCTTCCGCTCGCTCCTGGCCATCTTGCCACCGTAGATCGATTGAATGCCCGTGAAGACCTGCCTGCCCTCATCGGCTCGACCTTTCAGTGCCAGCGCGGCAGCGTAGCGCGAGATCGATGCGGGATAGGGGTAGCGTCGCATGAGCTGCGCCAACTCGGCCAGATCCGCATCGGACAGTTCCGGCGTGAGCGGCAGGCGAGACAGCCGCAGGAATGAGGTCAGCGAGGACAGCAACGGCGCGTCCGGTGCCGGCTGGGCCGCTCTCAATCGGCCGATGCCGGACTTCTCGAAACGGATCAGGCGGAAATCCTCTTCGACCTCGCGATAGTTCCAGGTCAGCGCGACCCCCAGTGCCGCGCTGGCGGCCACGGCCGGGACGCCCCATCGCGCCGGGAAATTCAAGCGACCGGGAACATCGCGCTCGATGATGCCGATCCACAGACCGACCGGCACCAGCAGGTAGAGGTAGTGGTACGGTAACTCGATCATGCTGTGCGCGCCGACCACGGCCAGCGTCAGCACGCCGGCTGCACCCGGCAGGCTGCGCACGGAGAAGGTCCGGCTGACGGCCCAGGCGACGATGCACAGGCCGAGCAGGCCACCCAGCGGATAGCCGCACCAGAGCAGCAACTCGAGGAACAGGTTGTGACCATGCAGCCAGAGTTCGTTGAACTGCACGCCCGGTCCGGCCATGCTGAGCTGGGCTTCGCCGACCTGAAGCCAGCCGTAGCCGCTCCAGGGCGAGTGGTTGAGAGCCTCCACCAGCTGCGGCCACACGACGAAGCGATTCGACGACAAGGCCCGTGCGCCGAGCGGGTTCGTGCTGGTCAGCAGCAGCGCCGACTGCACTTGCGGCCAGATCCACATCAGCAGGAACTGGCAGGCCGTGACGGCAGCCACCGCGGACAGTGGCGTGCGGAACCCGACGCGTCGCCTCATCAGCAGCATGCCACCCAGCACGACGGGGCCGAATGCGAGGGCCGTGCGCGACTGCGTCACGGCCATCGCCGTCAGCAGCAGCGCCAGCAGCGCGGCAGACGACATCCCGCCCACGCGGCRCAGCTCGTACAGGTAGAGCAGGCCGACCCCGGCCATGCCGATCAGGGTCGCCAGATTGTTGGGCTGGCCCAGATTGGCCGACGGACGGAAGGCGGACGGGATCTCGACGGCCCACAGGCCCATCGGCAACTCCAGCGCCTGTCCCAGTGCGAGGACACTCGAAGCGACGGCACCCACCAGCAAGACGGTGGACAGCACTTCGGCGAATCTCGGTTTGATTCCGGCGCGCACATACCCGACGCCGATCGCCGAAGCAAAAACCATCACGTAGAAGGCCGCGACCCAGGCGTCGCCGGCAAAGACCAGCCGGCCGCACAGCCATTGCACGGGTGGGATGAGCGCCACTGCACAGACGAACCAGAACACGACCGGCAGGCGTTCACGCAACCAGCCGCGGCCGGCATCCAGCGCAAGGGCGAACAACGCGATCGCCGCACAGACCTCGTTGTAGAACGATGTCCACGGTGGGTAATGATCCGGGACCAGCCAGGCGGCCACCAGGGCCAGCAGGGACAGCAGTTCGAGCATCGGGTGCGCTGGAAACGGGCTTGGAAAATGAAAATGGCGGCCCGAGGGCCGCCATTGTCTGCTGAAAAATCAGCGATGCGGATCAGCCGCGGCACGAACCCGGCAGGAACTTCGCCAGGATGTCGGTGCCCGTGCCGCCGCAAACCCAGCGGTAGACGGAGTCGCCAGCCGTCGGAGCGGTGGTGGCAGCATCCTTGTAGGGGATCAGGGTGACCTTGCCGCCCACACCGCCGTTAGCCATGTTCTTGATGCCTTGGCTGGTCACGGTGATGATGCCGGTGGTGGCCGCCGTGGCAATCTGGGCGACATATTGCGACGAAGCGGTGCTCGCCTCGCAGCCCCAGCTGTTCGCTGCTTGAGGAACGGAGCTTCCGGACTGGAACACTTCAGTGATCGTGGTGCGGCAAGCCGACGCAGCCAGGATGACTTCCGAGTTCTTGGCACGGATGGTGTAGTCCTGGTAAGCCGGCAGAGCGACGGCAGCCAGAATACCGATGATCGCAACGACGATCATCAGTTCGATGAGGGTAAAACCTTGTTGAACGCGCTTCATGGTGTAGAGCTCCTGAGATGGGAACGGGTGGGACACGCCAGACAAGATGCAGTCCTCGTGCCAAGCTCAATCCCTAGTTTTGATGTGAATTTCGCCCGCAGTTCTGACGCGGGCGGTCACCGTCCGCACCAATCGCCTACTGCACCGGTTCTGGATTGACGAAAAGCGTCACTCCGAAGTTGTCACCGGCCCCGCGAAATCCGTTGTCAGATGCTTCAGGCCAGTTCGATCATCTGACCCGCCTGCAGCGCGGCGATGCGATGCGGCGTGACGAGGTTGGCAACTTCCTGCATCACCGAGTCGACCTCGCCCGGCTTGATGTGCGTGATGTGCACATTGACGCTGCCCTTCAGCGATCCGAGTTCGTGGCCCAGCGCCGCCGGGCACAGGTGCCGGCTGATGCGCGCCAGCTGGCGCTCGTCGTCGCTGAACGCGGTTTCGATCACCAGGTGCGCCACCGTCATTTCAGACAGCCGCTCCCACAGCAGCGGATTGGGCCCGGTGTCGCCGGTGTAGATCCACCAGCCGTCGGCGCCCTTCAACCCGAAGCCGACCGCCGGCACCGTGTGCGCCGCGCTCAGCACCTCGAATGTCTTGCCGCCGAGCATCAATTGCTGGCCGACCTCGAACGGGCGCAGCTGCAGCACCGGCTGCTCACGGCTGGGCAGCCGCGTGAAGTCGGGCCAGATCACGCCATTGAAGATGTGCTGGCGCAGCGCCTCGAGTGTCTGCGGCAGCGCATGCACCTGGATCGGCGGCCGGCCTGCGGCCATGCGCCGGCGCATCACGCTGTCGGCCAGCAGCCCGATCGACAGGATGTGGTCGAGGTGCGAGTGGCTGATCAGGATGTGGTCGATCTGCGCCAGCTCATCGAGCGACAGGTCGCCCACGCCGGTGCCCGCATCGACGAGCACATCGTGATCGACCAGGAAGGCGGTGGTCCGGCTGCCTGCGGCAATGGCCCCGGAGCACCCGAGGACGCGGATTTTCATGGCGGTGGCAGGAGGCGCGCGGCACGCGCACGCCAGCAGGACAGAACGCTGAATGCTGACCGCGACCGCCCGGTGATGCAAGGTGCGAAGCCGCGATTCGGCCCGCCTTGAACACCTCGACACCCGGCATTCGGGATCGACGTGAATTGCTTCACGCCGGCCGGGCTACAGAAAATCTCGTCGGGTGCCGAGCCCGTCAGGCCTGCACGAACTGCATCTGCGTGCCGGCGAGTTCGATCACGTCACCGTTCTTCAGCGGCAGCGTGTCGCTGGCCAGCGGGTTGCCGTTGATCGTCGGGCGCGTGGCGCCTTCGACGTGGGCGAACACATAGCCGCCGGGGCGCTTGGTGATGGACGCGACCTGCACGCCGGGCTTGCCGACGGTGGTGACCACCTTGGTGAGCGCGACCTCGCGGCCCGCCGCCGCCCCGTTCAGCACCTTGATGGTGGCCGGGTTCGACGACGCGGCGAGCCCGCCGAAGCCCGAGGCCGGCGCCAGCGTCTGCGCAAAGCCCTGGGCCGAAGGCACCGGCGCAGCGCCGGGCTTCATGATCATCGTCTTCTCGTAGTCGGTGCCGTCCTCGACCAGGTACTTGATCTTGTACTTGCCGATCTCGACGGTGTCGTTGTGCGCCAGCAGCTGCTTCTTGACGGCCTTGCCGTTGATGTAGGTGCCGTTGGTGCTGTTCAGGTCTTCGATGAACACATCGGAGCCGACCATCTGCAGCACCGCGTGCTCGCCGCTGACGGCCAGGTTGTCGATCACGATGTCGTTGTAGGGCCGCCGGCCAAGGGTCGTCTTGTCCTTGGTGATCTGCACTTCCTTGATCACGACCCCGTCGAGCGATACGACCAACTTGCCCATGCTTGACCTCTAGTCTCTCTTGTATGTCTGGGCACCGAACGCGGGCCCCGTGCAATGTGCTGGCGCCTCAACGCCTGAACGGCCACCAGGACCGTGGCGCGATGCTCTGGCCCCGTACCCGAACCAGGACCACCGCAATATTATCCTTTCCACCCGCATCATTGGCTGCGTCAATCAGCGCCGCACCCGCCTCGTCGAGCGAGTCGTGCGCCTGCAACACCTGGCCGATGCTTTCATCGTCCAGCATGTCAGACAGCCCGTCGGAGCAGAGTAAGTAGATGTCGCCCGGCATCAGGTCGTGCAGGTGGGTCTCCAGCAACACGGTGTCTTCGACGCCGACCGCGCGTGTCACGAGGTTCTTGTTGGCGGAGAAAGCAGCCTGTTCCGGCGTGATCAGCCCGGAATCGATCTGCTCCTGCAGCAGCGAATGGTCGTGCGTGATCTGTTGCAATCTGCCGGCACGGAAGCGGTAGCCGCGCGAATCGCCGACGTGACCCATCAGCAGCCGGCCGTCGCGGAACGCGCCGACCACCAGCGTGGTGCCCATGCCGGCGTACTGCGGGTTGGAATTGGCGGCGTTGAAGATCGCCCGGTTCGCGTTGTCGACGCAGATGTCCATCGCACGGCGCACGTCGGTGTCGGACGCGTTGCCCGAGGCCTCTTGCAGCCAGCGGCCCAGTTCGGTCTTGATGAACGAGGTGGCCATGCCGCTGGCGACCTCGCCGGCGTTGTAGCCACCCATGCCATCGGCCAGCACGACCAGCGCCGAAGCCTCGTGGACGGCGACCGAATCCTCGTTGTTGTTGCGCGCTCGGCCGGTGTCCGTGGCACTGAAGAATTCAAGCGACATGGCGGTGGCGGACACGGGCAGAGTCATCGAACCTTCAAACCGAGGGGGTCAGGAATTGTGCCTTGGATCGGCGCGATCGAACTTCACGGTCGCCGTGAATCCGCTGGAATCGGGGGGTGGCGATCCTACGGCGGGCGGCGGCGCCAGCGCCGCGGCGTCCATCAGCGAGGCGATCTGCCGCAGGTCGGAGGCCATCTGCCGGCCGTCGGCATAGCGCACCTCGGGCCGCTTCTCGACCGCGAGCGTGACCACGTCGGCCAGCATTTCCGGCAGCTCGGGGCGCAAGCTGCGCACGTCGGGCGCCGGCTCGTTGGCGATCTGGTGCATCAGCGTGGCCATCGATTCCGAGCGGTGCGGCAGCAGGCCGGTGAGCAGCTGGAACAGCATCACGCCGAGCGAGTAGAGATCGCTGCGCCCGTCCACGCGCAGGCCGGCCATCTGCTCGGGCGACATGAACGACGGCGTGCCGAGGACCATGCCGGTGCGGGTGCGGCTCGAATCGGAGATCCGCGCGATGCCGAAATCGGTGACCTTCACCAGGTCGCGCGCCAGGTCGACCATCACGTTGGCCGGCTTGATGTCGCGGTGCACCACGCCCTGGCTGTGCGCATAGGCCAGCGCCTCGGCGACGCGCGCGACGATGCGCAGCACCTGCGGCACCGGCAGCAGCCGGCCGGGCTGGCTGTGGCGCTGCAGGTCCTCGCCCTTCAGGTATTCCATCGCGATGTAGGCCAGCTCCTGGTCCTCGCCCGCGTCGAAGATCGTCACGATGTCGGGGTGCTGCAGGCGCCCTGCCGTCTCGGCCTCGCGGAAGAAGCGGCGCCGCGCCTCGTCCAGCTCGTCGCCCTCGAACTCCTGGCTCAGCGCCATCGTCTTGATCGCGACCATGCGGCCGATCTTGCTGTCGCGGCCGAGGTAGACGGCACCCATCGCGCCGCGGCCGAGTTCGCGTTCGACGCGGTAGCGGCCGAGCATGCTGCCTTCGGCACCGGCGCGCGGCAGGGTAGCCGCGAGATCGAGGGCGGGCAGTCCGGGGGGTTCGGGCGCCACCACCCGGCGCCCCGCCAGCCCGCGCTCGAATCCCAGGTGCCCGGCGACCAGCGCGGCCAGCGGCAGCAGCCACGGCACCCAGATGGCGGCAGGCAGCAGGCCCCAGGCGATCAGGATCTGCGCTGCGCCCAGCACGCCGCTCACGAGGCGGCCGCGACCGGTCTCCAGGCGCGGCAACACCAGCAGCACATGCGCCAGCCCGGCGGCCAGCAGCAGCGCGACGACGACGAGCGTCGCCGCCGCATTGAACGAGGGCTCAGGAGGAATGAGGCCGCCGCTGAGCAGCGCATCGGCGCCGGGACGGGCCAGCGCAGGCGCGGCCGCAAGCCCTGCCAGGCTCAGGCCGGCGCTCCGTCGAAACCAGCAGTGAATGACGCTCCTTGCTTGCCCCAAGGCGATGGCCCGCACCGTGGAAATGATGGAGCGGGCACCATATCACACGCTCATTCCTTCGCGTGCGCCTTCGCCGCCGCGCCGCGCTTCTGCAGCCACAGGCCGATCACGACCACCAGCACCGCGCACACGCCGCCGACGATGAAGTCGGCCTCCGGCACGTTGGCGTGGAACCAGTCGCGGGTCAACGGGTCGCTGACGAACATCTCGCCCGCCAGGAAGCCCAGCAGCGCCGCACCCAGCGTGATGATGATCGGGAAGCGGTCCATGATCTTCATCAGCAGCGTGCTGCCGGCGATGATCAGCGGGATCGACAGCGCCAGGCCGACGATCAGCAGCGGCAGCCGCGCGCCCTCGGGCGCCCGGTCGGCGGCGCCGGCCACGGCCAGCACGTTGTCGACGCTCATCACCAGGTCGGCGACCAGGATGGTGCGGATCGCCGCGCCCATCGTGCCGTGCGACTTGACCTCGCCGTCGTCTTCCGAGTCGACCAGCAATTGCACGCCGATCCACAGCAGCAGCACGCCGCCGATCACCTTCAGGTAGGGCAGCTGCAGCAGCTGCACCGCGACGATGGTCAGCACGATCCGCATCACGATCGCGGCGGCGCTGCCCCAGAAGATGGCCTTCTTCTGCTGCTCATGCGGCAACGAACGGGCGGCCATCGCGATGACCACGGCGTTGTCGCCCGACAGCAGGATGTTGGCGGCGATGATGGCGCCGAAGGCGCCCCACAGGGCTCCTGACGTGAAGTCCATGGGTTTGGATCCTCCTGGTTGTTGTGTGTGCCTGGGAAAGGCCGGATTGTCTTTCAGCCAACGGGCGCCCGGCTTCTGTAGTTTCCACAGCGGCCAGGCGTCCCCCTCAAAAAAAAGGCCGCCTTCGCAGGCGGCCCCTTCTCGGGCGACTAGGCGAGCGTGCTCAGAGCAGGCCCTTCAGCAGCTTGCCCATCTCCGACGGGTTGCGCGTCACGGTGAAGCCGCAGGCCTCCATGATCTCCAGCTTGGCATCGGCCGTGTCGGCGCCGCCCGAGATCAGCGCGCCGGCATGGCCCATGCGCTTGCCGGGGGGCGCGGTGACGCCGGCGATGAAGCCGACGATCGGCTTCTTCATGTGGTCCTTGCACCAGCGGGCGGCATCCGCCTCGTCCGGGCCGCCGATCTCGCCGATCATGATGACGGCATCGGTCTCGGGATCGTCGTTGAACATGCGCATCACGTCGATGTGCTTGAGCCCGTTGATCGGGTCGCCGCCGATGCCGACCGCGCTCGACTGGCCAAGGCCGATCTCGGTGAGCTGCGCGACCGCTTCATACGTCAGCGTGCCCGAGCGCGAGACCACGCCGATGCGGCCCTTGCGGTGGATGTGGCCCGGCATGATGCCGATCTTGATCTCGTCCGGCGTGATCAGGCCGGGGCAGTTCGGGCCGAGCAGCAGCGTCTGCTTGCCGCCCTTGGCTTCCTTCTGCTTCATCCTGTTGCGCACTTCCAGCATGTCCTTCACGGGAATGCCTTCGGTGATGCAGATGGCGAGATCCAGGTCGGCCTCGACGGCCTCCCAGATGGCGGCCGCGGCACCGGCCGGCGGCACGTAGATCACGCTGACGGTGGCGCCGGTGCTGGCGGCCGCGTCACGCACGTTCGCGAAGATCGGGATGCCTTCGAAATCTTCACCGGCCTTCTTCGGGTTCACGCCGGCGACGAAGCAGTTCTTGCCGTTCGCGTAGTCGCGGCACATGCGGGTGTGGAACTGGCCCGTCTTGCCGGTGATGCCCTGCGTGATGACCTTGGTGTCTTTGTTGATCAGGATGCTCATGGAATTTTTCCTTGGAGGGTCGTCGCGCGGAGGCTCAGGCCTTCAGGGGGGCCTTCAGGGCGCCCATGACCTTCTGGGCCGCTTCGGCCATCGAGTCGGCGCTGATGATGGGCAGGCCGCTGTCGGCCAGCATCTTCTTGCCGAGGTCTTCGTTCGTGCCCTTCATGCGCACGACCAGCGGCACCGACAGGTTGACCGCCTTGCACGCGGCGATCACGCCTTCGGCGATGGTGTCGCAGCGCATGATGCCGCCGAAGATGTTGACGAGGATCGCCTTCACCTTGGGGTTCTTCAGCATGATCTTGAAGGCCTCGGTGACCTTCTCGGCGGTGGCGCCGCCGCCCACGTCCAGGAAGTTGGCCGGCTCGCCGCCGAACAGCTTGATGGTGTCCATCGTCGCCATCGCGAGGCCCGCGCCGTTCACCAGGCAGCCGATGTTGCCGTCGAGCTGGATGTACGCGAGGTCGAACTTGCTGGCCTCGATCTCGGCCGGATCCTCTTCGTCGAGGTCGCGGTAGGCGGTGATCTCGGGGTGGCGGAACAGCGCGTTCGAGTCGAAGTTGAACTTCGCGTCGAGCGCCTTGATGCTGCCGTTGCCTTCGAGGATCAGCGGGTTGATCTCGGCCAGCGAGGCATCGGTGCTCATGTAGCAGCCGTACAGCTTCTTGAAGACGTCGACGGCCTGCGCCTGCGAGGCCTCGGGCACGCCGATGCCCTTGGCGAGCTCGTAGCCCTGCGTGTCGGTCATGCCGGTCAGCGGGTCGATGAAGACCTTCAGGATCTTCTCGGGGGTGCTGTGGGCCACCTCTTCGATGTCCATGCCGCCTTCGCTGCTGGCCATCATCGCGACCTTCTGCGTCGCGCGGTCGGTGACGGCGGCAACGTAGTACTCCTTCTTGATGTCGGCACCTTCCTCGATCAGCAGGCGGCGCACCTTCTGGCCTTCGGGGCCGGTCTGGTGGGTCTTCAGCTGCATGCCGAGGATCTCGCCCGACAGCTTCTTCACGTCGTCGAGCGAGCGCGCGAGCTTCACGCCGCCGCCCTTGCCGCGACCGCCGGCATGGATCTGCGCCTTCACGACCCAGACCGGGCCGCCCAGCTTCTGGGCCGCCTCGGTGGCTTCCAGCACGCTGAATGCCGGGTAGCCCTTCGGGACCGGGACACCGGCCTGGCGCAGGATTTCCTTGCCTTGGTACTCATGGATTTTCATCGCGGACTCTCTCGCTCAGTTTCTGAAGATATTCAACGGGCAGGCCCGTCGATGGGGGTGCCTGGCACAGGCAACGCTCGGTACCAGCGGGGGTAGAAGGTGCGCACCACCGGGCCGTCGGTGCGCAGTGCGTGGCAGCGGTCGAGCTGGAACGGCTGGCGGCCGGACGCATTGTCCTCCCGCGTGTCCAGCACCTCGCCGGCGAAGGCCTGCACGACGGCGGTCGGCAGCACCTGGGTCATTTCCGTCAGATGGGTGCAGCCCAGCACGCCGCCGAGGCGCTGGCGCACCGCGGCGCGGAAGCCCTGCATCAGGTTCAGGCCGACCAGCGCGCCATAGGCATCGCCGAGGTCGTCGCAGTGGCCGGGGTACGGCATCCAGCGGGTCTCGGAGCCGGCCTCGACGATGTTGAACGCCTCGTCGATCACCAGGCGCAGCAGCATGTCGTGGATCGGGTCGCCGGCGTGGCGCACCTGGCCACCCAGCGTGGCGTCGCGGGTCTTGATGTCGCCGAGGTGGGCGTCGACCTCCCACAGGCCGTTGCCGCGCGCATAGACGCGCACGTCGATGCTGCGTCGATGCTTGAGCTGACGCTCGGGCGCGGCGGTGGGCAAGGCCATCAGGACAGCGATCGGGATGGGTTTCAGGGTGGTTACAGCCGCGGGCGAGCCGGAAGGCATCGGCCCGCGCGGGCCCTAGGGCAAACCCCCGAAATGTAGCATCCCGCACCGCAGCAAGCGGCGGGGCGGGCTGTCAAACCGGCGCAAATGCCTGCGTTTTGCCCACCGGCTGCTTGCCGAGGATGATCATGCCGAGCACCTCGTCCTCGGTCACGTCGGCGGTGCGGTAGGTGCCGACCAGCTTGCCGTTCTTCATCACCGCGAGCCGGTCGCTGAGCTCGAACACGTCGGGCATGTCGTGGCTGATCAGGAAGATGCCGACGCCTTCGGACTTCAGCTGGCGCACCAGGTTGCCGACCATGCGCGTCTCCTCCGGGCCGAGCGCCGCGCAGGGCTCGTCCATCACCAGGATGCGCGCGTTGAAGTAGATGGCCCGCGAGATCGCGACCACCTGGCGCTGCCCGCCCGACAGCCGGCGCACCGGCGTGCGGATGTTGGTGAAGTTCTTGTTGAGGCGCTGGAAGACCTGCCGCGCCTGCACCTCCATGAAGTGGTCGTCCAGCGTGCGCCACGGTGTGAGCTTCTCGCGGCCGAGGAACAGGTTGGCGACCGAGTCGAGGTTGTCGGCCAGCGCGAGCGTCTGGTAGATCGTCTCGATGCCGTGCGACTGCGCCTCGGCCGGCGTGCGGATGTGCACCTTCTGCCCGCCGATGCGGGTCTCGCCGCTGTCGATCGGGTAGGCGCCGGCCAGCATCTTCATCAGCGTCGACTTGCCGGCGCCGTTGTGGCCGAGCAGAGCGACCACCTCGCCGGGAAAGAGGTTCAGGTTGACGCCCTCGACGGCGCGCACGCCGCCGAAGGCCTTGTGGATGTCGACCAGTTCGACGAGGGGTTCCATCAGCTTTCCTGCACGTAGCGGCGGTACAGCACGTCGAACACGACGGCCACGATCAGCACCTGCCCGATGATCACCATGCGCTTGCCGATCGGCACGTCGAGCAGCAGCATGCCGCTGTCGAGCGACTGCATGATCAGCGCCCCCAGCACCGAGCCGAGGATCGAGCCGCTGCCGCCGGACAAGGCGGTGCCGCCGATCACCGCGGCGGCGATCACGTAGAGCTCCATGCCGCTGCCCAGCGAGTTGGTGCCGGCGTTCAGGCGCGCCACCGAGACGATCGCCGCCACCGTGATCAGCACGCCCAGCAGCGCGAACAGCATCAGCGTGACGCGCCGCACCGGGATGCCGACCAGCGCCGCCGCATCGGGGTTGCCGCCCATCGCGAACACATAGCGGCCGAAGCGGGTGCGGTGCACGATGAACGACAGCCCGGCGGCCACCACGCCCCAGATCAGCACCGGCACCGGGATGCCCTGCGCCTCGGTCTTCGACGAGATCCGGTACGCCGACATCACGGCGACGAAGCCGAGCAGCAGCGCGATCGTCAGCCCGACCAGCAGCGCGTCGACCCACAGCGGCTGCCGGGCCATGCCGTGGCGCTGCCTGGCGCGTCGGCGCAGCAGCATGCGCACGACCAGCGCCGCGCCGAGCAGCGCGCCCAGCACCCAGCTCGGTCCGACGCCGATCGCGCCGTCATAACCACCGCCGAGGTTGACGAAGAAATCGTCGCTGACCGGCTGGGTCTTGCCGTCGGCGACCAGGAAGGCCGCGCCGCGGAACGACATCAGCCCGCCCAGCGTCACGACGAACGACGGCACGCCGAGCACCGCCGTCAGCCCGCCCTGGTACACCGACACCAGCAGCGCGACCGCCAGGCCGGCCAGGCACGCGGCCTGCCACGACCAGCCCGCGGTGTACTGCAGGTAGGCGATCAGCACGCCGACGAAGCCCATCGTCGAGCCGACCGACAGGTCGATGTGGCGGGCGACGATCACCAGCACCATCACCGTCGAGACGATGCCGACCACCGCCGTCTGCTGCGCGATGTTGTAGAGGTTCTCCGGCGACAGGAAGATGCCGCCGGACATCGCGTGGAACACCAGCGACATCACGGCGAGCACCAGCCCCATCAGCACCAGCCGCCAGTCGACGGCGGCGCGGCGCAACTGCTCGATCAGTGGACTCACTTGCAGGCCGAGGGCACCTTGTCGCCCGTCACGCCCTTGCACAGCTCGTCCTTCTTGATCCAGCCGGCCTTCACGACGACATCGAGGTTGTCGCGCGTGATCGCCACCGGCGCGAGGAAGCGCGATTGCAGCGCGATCTTCTTCTCGCCGCCGTTCCAGCTGACGGCCTTCTCGGGCGACTTGCCGCCGCCGAGCGCCACCGCGGCGCTGGCCGCTTCACGGCCCAGGTCACGCGCGTCCTTCCAGACCGACACCGTCTGCGAGCCGGCGGCCACGCGATTCAGCGCGGCGAAGTCGCCGTCCTGGCCCGACACCGGGATGCCCTTGATGCCCTTGCTGGTGAGCGCGGCCACCACGCCGCCGGCGGTGCCGTCGTTCGACGCGACCACCGCGTCGATCTTGCCGCCGTTCTTCGTGATGATCTGCTCCATGTTCTTCTGCGCGACCTCGGGCTTCCAGCCGTCGGTGTACTCCTCGCCGACGATCTTGATGTCACCCTTCTTGACGGCGGCGTCGATCACCTCCTGCTGGCCTTCGCGCAGGAAGTTCGCGTTCGGGTCGGTCGGCGAGCCCTTGATCATCACGTAGTTGCCCTTGGGCTGGGCCTTGAAGACGGCGCGCGCCTGCAGGCGGCCGACTTCCTTGTTGTCGAAGGTGATGTAGAAGACGCCGGGCGCCTCGATCAGGCGGTCGTAGGCCACCACCGGCACCTTCTGCTTCGCGGCCTTGTTGACGGCCGGCAGGATCGCGTCCTTGTCCATCGCCAGCACGATCAGCACCTTGGCGCCCTTGGACATCAGGCCCTCGATGTCGGCCAGCTGCTTCTCGGGCGAGCCGCCGGCATCGGCGCTCACGTACTTGGCGCCGAGCTTCTCGAGCTGGGCCTTGATGGCCGCCTCGTCGGTCTTCCAGCGTTCTTCCTGGAAGTTCGACCAGCTGACGCCGACGGTGAGCTGCGCCTGGGCGGCGGTGCTGAGGGATCCGAAAGCGAGCGCGAACGCGACGGCGCCCAGGGTGTGCTTGAACTGCATGTCTCTCTCCTGTCTTGTGGGGGTCTGTCTTGTGGGAGCATCACTTCGGCCGCCGGCGGGCGCAAGTTGGGCCGCGTCGACATAGTTTGAGTGACGAACGAAATGTGACTTCTCGCGGCCAAGCCCACATCGGGAGAAGCCCTGAGCCGCGGTCAAGCGGCTCCGGACTGGTAACCCTTTTTTCTTTCGCGGTCGAACTGGTCGTACTTTCTCGCGATCGCTTCATCACCGAAATTGCCTTCGACCCGATCCAGGGAGGGCAGTCCGTCGAGCCCCTCAAGAGACGGCGCAACCTGCGTCCAGATGGAGCGATCCTGACGCGGACCGATGTAGCGCAACAGGTAGTCATCGAGGATGCGCTTGCCGGGGGAAGCAATCTCGTCGCTCAGTGCCCGCAGATACTCGGGCTTGCGCGTCCCGTGCCAGTCGATGGAGAAGTCTGCACGATGGCACAACTCCGCATGCACGATCAGCATCGTTCGACCATTTCCGTCCAGAAATGGGTGCCCGTAGGCAAAGAGCCCCATCACCAAGCCCGGCGCTTCGCTCATCCTCTTGTTGTCGTGCCCCAGGCGAAGTCCTTCTTCGACAGCCAAGCGAGCAGAGGCCGGGTGCGAGAACAAGGTCTCCCCCTTGGAGATGGCACATTCCGGAGCCACGACAAGGCGATCCTGTCCGGCCCACGGATAGAGGCCCCGAAACAGGAGCCGGTGGACTTCGAGGAAGTCCGCATAGGCGACGCTCGGAAGCTTCGCGAGAAACGCCACCGCATCAGGCAGATTGGCGCGGAAAAGCTCGTGCTCGACACGCTTCACGATCCGCAGATCCTTCTCGCCTGCGGAATTGCGGAGATAACCCGCGGTCGCGAAATCCTTGAAGGGGTCAAACACCCTTCCTCTCCCTCAGGTGGTTGACGAGCAAGGCGGTCATCTCACTGTCCGTGACCTTGTGGGCTCGCTTCAATGCCACCAGCAGGTCCGCGGTTTCATCGGACTGCACGTCATCGCCGGCAAGTCGGGTCGCCGCTTCAGCCCACTCGTCTGCAAAGGTCCTTGTGTAGGAGACCCGATGCTGACGGGCGAGGTCCACAACGTACTGACGCACGCTGACGCTCGACTGGTGCGGCACGGTGTCGGTGCGAGGCTTCATCTCTGGCGCCTTCGAACAGGAAAGGCTTCATTCTACGGAGGCGCTGCAATAAAAAGGGCCCCGCAGGGCCCTTCGAAAGGAGTCGTCAGCAGGTCCGTCGATCAGAACCAGATCTCGGCCTGCGCACCATAGGACGTGCCCTTGGTGTCGCCGTTGGCGCGGTTGGTGACGCCGGCGCCGCCGTTCTCGGCCGCGTTGGCGGCCGCGTTCCACTTGGCCGTGGTCACGTACAGGCGCAGTTCCGGACGGTTCCAGAAGCCCGGGCCCGTCGACAGCGTCGGCGCGAACGTCAGCTTCGCCAGCTTCTGCGTGTCGCTGCCGTCCGGCTTCTTCTGCAC
>NZ_JBFUGW010000014.1:0-45576 GCF_056402735.1 Rhizobacter sp. P3_C12 | reverse complement strand
AGACCGCACCGGCCGGCGAGCCACAGCCTCCCCACCCGCGCCTTTGCTCGCGCCGTTCGACATCTCAAGCCACCACTTCGCTCGATGCAGTCAGACGAAGTTCGTCCGAGACATCGACGACCTGTCCATCGACCACATGCACGTTCCGCTGCGCCCGCGCCGCCAGTTGCGGGTCGTGCGTCACCATCACGATCGTCGCTCCGGAGCGGTGCAGCTCCTCCAGCAATGCCATCACGCTGCGTGCCATCTGGCTGTCGAGGTTGCCGGTCGGCTCGTCGGCCAGCAGCAGCCGCGGGCTGCCGGCCAGCGCCCGTGCGATCGCGACCCGCTGCTGCTGCCCGCCCGACAGCTCGGCCGGGTAGTGGCGCTCGCGCGCGGCCAGCCCCACCCGCTCCAATGCATCGCGCACACGCCGGCGCCGCTCGTCGGCCTTCATGCCGCGGTACCGCAACGGCACCTCCACGTTGTCGGCGATGTTCAGGTCCGGGATCAGGTTGAAGGCCTGGAAGATGAAGCCGATCTTCTCGTTGCGGATGCGCGAGCGGGCGTTGTCGTCCAGCTGCCCCACCTCGACGCCATCGAGCAGGTAGCTGCCACCGGTCGACGCTTCCAGCAGCCCGGCGATCGTCAGGAAGGTCGTCTTGCCCGAGCCCGACGGGCCCGTCACCGCGACGAACTCGCCCTCCTTCACCTCCAGGTTGAACGCGCGCAGCGCATGGGTCTCGATCACCTCGGTGCGGTAGACCTTGGACAGGCCGGTCATCTTGAGCATGGGAGTCCTTCGGTTCGTTCCTGGATGGGTTGAATCACTGGCTGACGGCGACCTGTTCGGCGCCCTGGAACAGCTCGGCACCGGACACCACGACCCGGTCGCCGACGGCCAGGCCGCCGAGGATCTCGACCTTGTCGAGACTGCGCGCACCGACACGGATCGGCGTCTTCACCGCCACGCCATCGCGCAGCACGTACGCATGGGCGCCGCCCGATTCGTCGACGAAGCTGCCGCGCTGCACGGCCAGCACGTCATCGCGCTTGTCGAGCAGCACGCGCACCGACAGGCGCTGGTTCTGCCTCAGCTGGCTCGGCTGCTCGGCCGCGCCGCCGCTGAAGCGCAGCCGCGCCGCCACCTCGTTGTTGACGACCTCCGGCGACACCGTGCTGACCGCCGCGCGCCAGGTGTGGCCGTTGCCGCTGATCTCGCCCGGCATGCCGACGCCGAGATCGCGCGCGAAGCTCTCGGCCACCTGCATCTGCACCTCCAGCGCCGACAGGTCGATCACCGACAGCAGCTGCGCATCCTTCGCGACATTCGCATGCTCGGCAATGAACAACTGCCCCACCTGGCCCTCGACCGGCGAACGCACCGTCAGGCTCTCGACCTGGCGCTGCAGGTCCTTCACCAGCAGCAGCTGCCGCGCATGCGCGAGCTGCCTGGCCTGCACGTCGAACTTCAGGCTGTCGTCCTTCAGCCGCAGGCCGGCCTCGGCATGGTCGAGCGCGATGCGCGCCTTCTGCAGCGTGTCGCGCGCATGCTCGACCTGCATGCCCGACACCGCGCCGGCGTCGAACGCCTTCTGCTGGCGCGCCAGATCGTTCTGCGCACTGCTGTGGTCAATGCGCGCCGCATCGAATGCGCCCTGCAAGGCACCGCGCTGCTGCCGCGCATCCACGTCGGCACGCAGCACGTCGGCCTTCATCGCATCGGCATTCGACAGCTCCTGCGCGAGCTTCGCGGCCAGCTCGGGGCTGTCGATCACCGCGAGCACCTGGCCGCGCGCGACGCGGTCGCCGGCATGCACCTTCAGCGTCGCGGCACCGCCGCCGGCGGCGTACAGCGTCGGGCTCACCGCGGCGACGACCTTGCCCTCGGCGGCGATGTCGCGCACGAACGGGCCACGCTGCACGGTCGCGACCACCAGCCGCGAGGCCGACACCGACGGGCCGCTCGAGAAGCCGTACCGCAGCGCCGGCGTCGAGAACGCCACCGCGACCAGGGCCGCCAGCGCCGCGCCGACCGCGAGCCATGGCCCGGGCCGCATCCGGCGCTTCGGCAACGGCTGGTCCTGGGCCGAGGTGTCGCGGATCAGCGGGGCGTCGTTCGCAGCGTTCATGCCTGCTTCATTGCAACGCCCGTGCCCGCGCCCGCCGGCGATGAAAGTCCCGTCGAATCAAGGGCTTGGCGTGGATTGCCCCTGGTGCCGATGTGTCCGCGGACAGCCGCCGGACGGACAACGGACAGCGCGCGGACAATCCGCGGCCATGATGCCGACACCCACCACCGCCCTGGCCGCGCTGATGCAGGCCTTCTTCGACGCCGTCTCCTTCGAGCCCGGCGGACGCCCGCCCTACGAGCGGCTGCACGGGCTGTTCATCGACGGCGGCCTGCTGATCCGCAACATCGGGCCGGCACCCGAGGTGACGGGCGTCGCGCAGTTCATCGCGCCGCGCCAGCGCTCGGTCGAGGCCGGCGAGCTGACGGCGTTCCGCGAGACCGAGCTGGCCGAGATCACCGAGGTGTTCGGCCAGGTGGCCCACCGGACCAGCACCTACGCGAAGACCGGCACGCTGAACGGCCAGGCCTTCGCGGCACGCGGCGTGATCTCGACGCAGTTCGTCTCGACGCCCGCCGGCTGGCGCATCAGCGCGATGGCCTGGGACGACGAGCGGCCGGGGCTCGCGCTGCCGGCGCGCTACGAGCCGCCCGCCGCCTGAACGCTCAGCCCTTGAAGGGGTTGGCGGTCGCGAACCACAGCCCGATGCCGGTCGCGATGATGAACGCGCCGTCGAGCACGCCGACCAGCAGGAACACCTTCTGCTGCAGCGGCTCCATCAGCTCGGGCTGGCGCGCCGAGGCTTCGAGGTACTTGCTGGCCAATACGCCGACGCCCAGGCAGGAGCCGATGGCGCCGAGGCCGATCATGTGGCCGACGGCCAGCGGGACGAGGTCGATACCGTTCATGGCGAGCCTTTCGTTCACTGTGAGGTCTGGTCGAGGAAGCCGGTGACGCTGCGCAGGCGCCGATCGTCGAGCAGCTCGGCGAAGTCGGTCCCGCGTGCCACGCCCTGTCCGCCGGCATCGCACAGCTGCCACGAGAAGCGCAGGTAGCGGCCATGCGCATCCACGGCGCCATGCGGCTCGAAGCGGTGACCCGGATAGTGCTGCTGCACGGCGCCGATCAAGCCGCTGATCGCCTCATGGCCACGAACGTCGGCCAGCGGGTCGGTGTAGCGCGCGTCGGCACTCCACAGCTCCGCGATCAGCCGCGCCCGACGTGCCGCATCGCTTTCGTTCCAGGCCTCCAGATAGCGGGCAACGAGTGTGCTGGCATCATTCATGAATGCTCCTTCGGGGTTGAGTGAGTGAGAGGACATGGCTGCATCCTCGCGGCCTGGCCACCTGCAGTCGATGACCTCCCAGGTCAAGTCGCCACGCCAGTCAAAGGAGAACCCGATGCTGTTCGTTCGCAACGTCACCCTGCCCGACGGCCGCCACGGCCACGATGTGCTCGCGCGCGACGGCCGCATCGAGGCGATCGGCCCCCAGCTGCCGCAGCCCGAGGGCGCAACGCTGCTCGACGGCCACGGCTGGCTGCTGTCGCCGCCCTTCGTCGACGCGCATTTCCACATGGACGCGACGCTCAGCCACGGCCTGCCGCGCGTCAACCAGAGCGGCACGCTGCTCGAGGGCATCGCGCTGTGGGGCGAGCTGAAGCCGCTGCTGACGCAGCAGGCGCTGGTGGAGCGCGCGCTGCAGTACTGCGACTGGGCGGTGGCCAAGGGCCTGCTCGCGGTGCGTTCGCACGTCGACATCTGCGACGACCGGCTGCTCGCGGTCGACGCGCTGCTGCATGTGAAGCAGGTGGTGAAGCCCTGGCTCGACCTGCAGCTGGTCGCGTTCCCGCAGGACGGCGTGCTGCGCTCGCCCAGCGCGCTCGCCAACCTGAAGCGCGCACTCGACCGGGGCGTCGACGTGGTCGGCGGCATCCCGCACTTCGAGCGCACGATGGCCGACGGCGCCGAGAGCGTGCGGCTGCTGTGCGAGCTGGCGGCCGAGCGCGGGCTGCGCGTCGACATGCACTGCGACGAGAGCGACGACCCGCTGTCGCGCCACATCGAGACGCTCGCGTTCCACACGCAACGGCTCGGGCTGCAGGGCCGCGTCACCGGCTCGCACCTGACCTCGATGCACTCGATGGACAACTACTACGTCAGCAAGCTGCTGCCGCTGATCGCCGAGGCGCAGGTGCATGCGGTGGCCAACCCGCTGATCAACATCACGCTGCAGGGCCGCCACGACAGCTACCCGAAGCGCCGCGGCATGACGCGCGTGCCCGAGCTGATGGCCGCCGGCGTCAACGTCGGCTTCGGCCACGATTGCGTGATGGACCCGTGGTACTCATCGGGCAGCGCCGACATGCTGGAGGTCGCGCAGATGGGCCTGCATGTGGCGCAGATGACCTCGCAGGCGCAGATGCGGGCCTGCTTCGACGCCGTCACCGTCAACAGCGCGAAGATCCTCGGGCTCGAGGGCTACGGGCTGCAGGCCGGGGCACGCGCCGACTTCGTGCTGCTGCAGGCGCGCGATCCGGTGGAAGCGATCCGGCTGCGCGCGACGCGGCTCGCGGTGGTGCGCGGCGGGCAGGTCGTCGCGCAGACGCCGGCCGCCACCGCGACGCTGTCGCTGCCGGGGCGGCCGGGCAGCGTCGACTGGACGCTGCAGCGCTAGCGGCCTGCGGCCTCGCGGAAGTAGCGGATGCGGTCGTCGTCGGCCGGGTGCGATGCGATCGCAATGCCCAACCAACCGGGCTCGGCGCCGTCGGCACGCTTGCGGCGCTCCTCGGCGATCTTCTCGAAGAAGCGCACCATCGCGTCGGGCGAGATGCCGGCGGCCTTCATCAGGTGCACGCTGTCGACATCGGCCTCGCGCTCGGCATCGCGCGCATAGCCCGCCTGCCCCAGCACCAGCGGCACGCCGGCCAGCAGGCTGCTGAAATCGCCGAACACCACGCTCGTCACGACGCCCAGCGCAGTCGCCTGCACCAGCATGCGCAGCCCGTGGCGGTGGCGCACATGGCCGAGCTCGTGGCCGAGCACGCCGACGATCACCGATTCGTCGCCATCGACCAGCGCCACCAGCTCGTCGGTCAGCACCATCGTGCCGCCAGGCAGCGCGAACGCGTTCGGGCCCAGCGACTTGTCCTTGCCGCGGCGGAACAGCAGCTGGTGCGGCGGCGCGCCCTGCGGCCAGGCCTGTGCCACCGCGCGCTCGAACGCCGCGCGCAGCTTCGCCTGCTGCGCCGCCGGCAGTTCGCTCGGCTGCACCAGCTGGCCGTCGACCGACTTCATCGCCGCCTCGCCGATCTCGCGGTCGACCGAAGGCGGCAGCATCGCGACCACGGCGCGCGAGGCCCATGGCAGCCCCCACAGGTAGCCGGCGCCCAGCAGCAGCGCCAGCGCGACGACGATGCCGCCGACCCAGCGCCAGCTCTGCTGCGCCTTGACCACCAGCGTCTCGCCGCGGCCGCTGGCGCGCGCCCAGGCGTCCCACGCCGCCGAGTCGGTGCAGTGCAGCGCACCGCCGTCCTTCAGATGCGCGACGCGTGCGCCGTGGCGGGTGCGCTCCGGCCATTGCACCTCGGCCAGCGGCACGCTGCGCGCGACGCCGTCGCCGGCGACCAGCAGCCGCTCGCCGTTCACCTGGATGCGCACGTGGTGGCTGCGGGCGCTGCGGCCGTCGAAGAAGTCGACCTCGAGGGCCGGAGCAGCGGGCGCGTTCACAGCCCGACGTCGATGCCGAAGAAATCACCGGCCGCGTCGCCGGCGGCATCGCCTTCGTGGCCGGCCTGCGCGACCAGCGCGTCGAGGTGGGTGCGGCTGACGATGCCGACCGATTCGAGCCGCAGCCGGGTCAGCGCGACGCGCGCGAACGGCCAGTACAGGCCGAGCGTGACGATCATCAGCACCCAGTTCAGCAGCGTCACGCGCAGCAGCGGCCAGAAGCGCAGCTCGCTCTTGAAGCGCAGGTGCTGGTTGCCGGTGCGCGACCACAGCAGGTTCTGGAAGCGGGAGGTGAAGTACGGGCGGGCGAAGACCTGCATCAGCAGCCACGAGGCCAGGATCACGACGAAGCCGAGCACCACCGCCGCGACGCGGCCGGTCTCGCCGCGGTTGCGAATGAAGTCGGCCACGCTGGAGCCGAGCAGCGTGGCCATGCCGAACACGACGAGGCCGGCCACGACGCCGGCCACCAGCCACACGCCCAGGCTCTTCAGGCACAGCCCATAGAAGGCCCCGGGGCCGGCGCGCAGCTCGGTCTGCAGCTGCGCGAACGCATAGTGGTCGTGCTGGTACTTCTTCAGGTTCCACATCATCAGCGGAAGCACGAGCAGCGTCACGCCCATCACCGCGGAGAAGATCGGGCCGAACCAGCCGGGCGGGTGGACCTGGTCGGGCACCGCGAGCAGGACCACCAGCAGCACGGCGCTGGGGGCGAACACCGGCAGCAGCGCGCGGTAGGCGCCGGCGACGTCGCCCTTGAAGCGAAAGCGCAGCCCGCGCCAGCTGGTGTTGGCGAGGCGGAACTGCAGCGACGACTTGAACAGCGCGGGCCACAGCGCCGCGACGATCACGAAGGCCACGAGCCCGGCCATCGGCGAGAACTGGCCGGCCACCGAGTACAGCGCGCCGAGCAGCACCACCAGCAGGTAGCCGCGCAGCATCTTCTTCGGGTCGCCGTGGAAGCCGAGCGGATGGCCGGCCACCAGCGTGTTGCCGTAGAAGTAGCGCAGGCGGCGCACCTTGGCCCACGGGAAGTAGAGCCCGGCGGTGACCAGCGTGAGCAGCAGGTTGACGATCCAGATCCGGAAGTATTCGCTGCCGGAGCCGGTGAAGCGGATCGGCAGGCGTTCGTTGAGCGTGCTGTCGAAGCTGGACGGGGTGACCGTGGGCGGCGCGGTGGTGCCGAGCGTCGAGACCACGCCGTTCAGGCCGGCGCTGTCGATGCTGGCGCTCTGGGCGGGCTGGTCACCGTCGGGCGTGATGAATCCGCCCTGGGGGCCGTGGGGTGTTGTCATGTCGTGTTGCGCCGTGCGGGGGTGGATGGCCGGCGTTCTCCCTCGCCGAAAACTTTAACACTGCGTTTCAGACAGCCACCCTTCGCTAGAATCGTTTTCACTCCAGGGACACCCACATGAAACTCATCGGCTCGCTCGCAAGCCCGTACGTGCGCAAGGTGCGCATCGTGATGGCGGAAAAGAAGCTCGACTACCAGTTCGAACTGGAAGACGTGTGGACGAGTGACGCGATCATGAAGTCCAACCCGCTGGGCAAGGTGCCGGTGCTGGTGATGGAGGGTGGCGAGGCGGTGTTCGACTCGCGGGTGATCGTGGAGTACATCGACACGCGGTCGCCGGTGGGCAAGCTGATTCCCGAGACCGGCCGCGAGCGCACCGAGGTGCGCACCTGGGAGGCGTTGGGGGATGGCCTGCAGGATGCGGCGATCCTGGCAAGGCTGGAGCAGACCTGGGCCGGCCGCAGCGAGGGCCAGCGCAGTGCGGCCTGGGTGAGCAGGCAGATGGACAAGGTGCACGCCTGCCTGGCGGCGATGAGCCAGGGTCTGGGTGACAAGGCCTGGTGCTCGGGCAACCACTTCACGCTGGCGGACATCGCGACGGGCTGTGCCCTCGGGTACCTGGATTTCCGGTTCGCCCATATCGACTGGCGGGGGTCGCACCCGAACTTGTCGAAGCTCTACGAGAAGCTGGCGCTTCGGCAGAGTTTCATTGATACGGCTCCGCCGAGGATTTAGGTCTTGTTCACTGCGTGAGGCTGCTGCCGGGTCTCGCCCCGGCGGGCGAGTCACTTTCATTTGAAGCCCAAATGAAAGTAACCAAAGCAAAGGGCCTCAATACAACACCATACGGTTCGTTCTGCCCCGCTGCGGACAGCACGGCCACTTCGGCTGCACATCACCGTTCATTGGGATTGTTGCCCGTTCTTCTCCACCCAGCTCGCTGCGCATCGCCGGGAGGACGCAGTGGCGGCGGCGACCGCCGGTGCAAGACGATGCGACGCGAAGCGAGCGAGTCGAGGGAAGCGGGAGAACAACAATCCCAATGAACGGTGATGTGCAGCCGAAGTGGCCGTGTTGTCCGCAGCCAGACTGAACGAACCGTATGGTTTTCAAAGCCCTTTGCTTTGGTTACTTTCATTTGGGCTCAAATGAAAGTGACTCGCCCGCCGGGGCGAAACCCGGCAACGCCACGCAGTGCTCAGATCTCGACCTTCGACCCGAGTTCGACCACTCGATTGGTGGGAAGCGACAGAAAATCCGCCGCCGCCGCCGCATTCCGATGCATCCCCGCGAACAGCTTCTCGCGCCAGCTCGCCATGCCGCTGCCGAAGGTCGGGATCACGATGTCGCGCGACAGGAAATACGAAGTCTCCATGTCGTCCATCTGGCAGCCTCTCGTGCGCAGGAAGTTCAACGCCTCCGGCACGTCCGGCTCGTTCTTGAAGCCGAAGTGCACCGTCACCTGCCAGCAATCGCGCCCCAACGGCTCCATCTCGCAACGCTTCTCGAAGCCGATCCACGGCACCTCGTGCAGCTTCACCGTCACGAACAGGTTGGTCTCGTGCAGCACCTTGTTGTGCTTCAGGTTGTGCAACAACGCATTCGGCGTCAGCCCCTGTTCGCTGACCAGGAACACCGCCGTGCCGGCCACCCGCGTCGGCGGACTCACGAACACCGCATCGAGAAAACTCTTCAGATCGATCGCGTCCTCGCGCAGGCGCTCGGCCATCAGCCGCCGGCCCTGCTTCCAGGTCATCATGATCATGAACATCACGCCACCGATCACCACCGGGAACCAGCCGCCGTCGAACACCTTGATGACGTTCGCGCTGAAATAGGTGAAGTCGACCAGGAAGAAGAAACCCGTCGCCGCCATGCTCAGCGACCACGGATACCGCCAGCCGTAACGGATCACGAAGAAGGTCATCGTGGTCGTGATCAGCATGTCGATCGTCACCGCAATGCCATACGCCGCCGCCAGCTTGCTGCTCGAGCCGAAGGTCACGACCGCCAGCACGATGCAGGCATACAGCCCCCAGTTGACGAACGGCACATAGACCTGCCCCGTCTCGCGCACCGAGGTGTGCAGGATGCGCAGCCGCGGCAGGTAGCCGAGCTGCATCGCCTGCTTCGTCACCGAGAACGCCGCCGTGATCAGCGCCTGCGACGCGATCACCGCCGCCAGCGTCGCCAGGCCGATCAGCGGGTACACCGCCCACTGCGGCGCCATCTCGTAGAACGGGTTCTTCACGTTCTCCGGGTGCGCCAGCAACATCGCGCCCTGCCCGAAATAGTTCAGAACCAGCGCCGGCATCGCAAGGCTGAACCACGCAAGACGGATCGGGCGCTTGCCGAAGTGGCCCATGTCGGCATACAGCGCCTCGGCACCGGTCACGCACAGCACGATCGAGCCGAGCGCGATGAACGCGATCGCCGGGTGACCCAGCAGGAAGTCCAGCGCGTAGTGCGGGCTCAGCGCCGCCAGCACGGCCGGGTTCGTCACGATCTGCGACAGCCCCAGCACCGCCAGCACCGCGAACCACAGCACCATCACCGGGCCGAACAGCTTGCCCACCGTCGCGGTGCCATGGCGCTGCACCAGGAACAGCAGCGTCAGCACGACCAGCGACAAGGGCACGATGTAGTGGTGCAGCCCGGGCGCCGCGACCTCCAGGCCCTCGATCGCCCCCAGCACCGTGATGGCCGGCGTGATCACGCCATCGCCGAAGAAGATCGCCGTGCCGAAGATGCCGACCATCAACAGCCGCTTGCGCAGCACCGGCCGGTCCTTCACCGCCTGCGACGCCAGTGCGAGCATCGCGATCAACCCGCCTTCACCGTTGTTGTCGGCCCGCAGGATCAGCACCACGTACTTCACCGAGACCACCACCGTCAGCGTCCAGAACACCAGCGACAGCACGCCGTAGATGTTCTGCGGCGTCAACGGCACGTGGCCGTGGGCGAAGACTTCCTTGAGTGCGTAGAGGGGGCTGGTGCCGATGTCGCCGTAGACGACGCCAAGGGCGCCCAGCGTCAGGGCGGCCAGGCTGGAGCTGGGACGATGCTGATTCACGATCCACCGCGCCCGCCGAAGGGGCACGGCTCAATCCAAAGGAGGGCCATTGTGCGCCCGCGGATACGCCCGGAAACAGGTCGCCCACCCCCACCCCCAAGCTGTCGGGGGTTGATGTTGCACTGCAGCAACGAGTGGTGTAGGGCCGAGCGCCGGGCCGCCCCAAGCCGGCCCGCATCCCCACGGGGGATCGGTCGACGTACCCGTCGACCGAGGGGCTCCATTTACTCGTAGACCTCGGCGTCGGGGTCGGTGGCTTCCATTTCGTAACTCGCAGCCAGCATCGCCAAGCGAGCGATCACTCCGTACATATAGAAGCGATTCGGCGCACTCGCACCCGGCTTGACGCCCGGCTTGGGCAGCTGGTTCGACTCGGCGAAGGCCAGCGGCACGAAGCTCGCCCCGGGGGAATTCAGGTTCTCGTCGATGCCGCGCTCGGCGTTGACGCGGTAGAAGCCGCCGACCACGTAGCGGTCGATCATGTAGACGACCGGCTCGGCGACGGCGTCGTTGACGCGCTCGTAGGTCGGCACGCCTTCCTGCAGGATGACCTCGCTGACCTCCTGGCCGTCCTTGATCACGCTCATCTTGTTGCGTGCCTTGCGGTTCAGGTCGACCAGGTCCTTCGGGTCACGCACCGTCATGATGCCCATGCCGTAGGTGCCGGCATCGGCCTTCACGATGATGAAAGGCTTCTCCTGGATGCCGTATTCCTTGTACTTGCGGCGGATCTTGCCGAGCAGCGCCTCGGCGTTGCTCGCCAGGCATTCGGCGCCGGTGCCGTCGCTGAAATTGACCTCGCCGCAGCGGGCGAACATCGGGTTGATCAGCCACGGGTCCATGCCCAGCAGCTTGGCGAACTTCTTCGCGACCTCTTCGTAGGCCTGGAAGTGGTTGGTCTTGCGGCGCACCGCCCAGCCGGCGTGCAGCGGCGGCAGCAGGTACTGCTCGTGCAGGTTCTCCAGCACCTTCGGGATGCCGGCCGACAGGTCGTTGTTCAGCAGGATCGTGCAGGGGTCGAAATCCTTCAGCCCGAGGCGGCCGCGCGTGCGCAGCAGCGGCTCGACGGTCAGCGCACTGCCGTCGGGCAGGTCGATCTGCGTCGGCGCCTTGATGGTGTCGTCCAGCGTGCCCAGGCGCACGTTCAGCCCGGCCTGGTGGAAGATCTGCATCAGGCGCGCCACGTTCGTCAGGTAGAACGTGTTGCGGGTGTGCTTCTCGGGGATCAGCAGCAGGTTCTTGGCCTCGGGGCAGATCTTCTCGATCGCCGCCATCGCCGCCTGCACCGCCAGCGGCAGCATCTCGGGCGTCAGGTTGTTGAAGCCGCCGGGAAACAGGTTGGTGTCGACCGGCGCCAGCTTGAAGCCGGCATTGCGCACGTCGACCGAGGTGTAGAACGGCGGCGTGTGCTCCATCCATTCGAGGCGGAACCAGCGCTCGATGGCCGGCAGCGATTCGAGGATGCGCTGCTCCAGTTCGTTGATCGGGCCGGTGAGTGCAGTGATGAGATGGGGAACCATAAGAGCCCGTTGAACGCCTGGGGATCGCGGATTCTAGGCATCTGGGGTCGCCCGCGTCGATGGCAAGCGGGGAGGCCCCGGCCGGTGTGCGCCATGCGTCACGACCGGCGGGCCCCCGGCACGGCAAAAGAAAAGGCCGCCCGGAGGCGGCCTTCCCAGTGTCCCGCGGGCCGAAGCCCGCGTCCCTCTTCCCAATTTATTGGTGATAGGCCGTCTCGCCGTGCGCCGAGATGTCCAGGCCTTCGCGTTCCTCTTCTTCCGTCACGCGCAGGCCGACCACCAGGTCGACGATCTTGAACGCCACCACCGAGACCACGCCCGACCAGACGATGGTCAGGACCACGGCCTTCAGCTGGATCCACACCTGGGCGCCGATGCCGTTGGAGGTGACCGTGGCCGTGACCCAGTCGCCCACCAGGCCGGGGCCGCCGAGCGACTGCGTGTTGAACACGCCCGTCAGCAGCGCGCCGACGATGCCGCCGACGCCGTGCACGCCGAACACGTCCAGCGAGTCGTCGGCGCCGAGCAGCTTCTTCAGCGCGTTGACGCCCCACAGGCAGGCGAAACCGGCGACGAAGCCGATCACGATCGCGCCCATCAGGCCGACATTGCCGGCCGCCGGCGTGATCGCCACCAGGCCCGCCACCGCACCGGAAGCCGCACCCAGCATCGAGGCCTTGCCCCGCATCAGCGCTTCACCGATCGACCACGCGAGCACCGCGGCCGAGGTGGCCGTGAAGGTGTTCATGAAGGCGAGCACGGCGCTGTTGCCGGCTTCGAGCGCCGAACCGGCGTTGAAGCCGAACCAGCCCACCCACAGCAGCGAGGCACCGACCATCGTCAGCGTCAGCGAGTGCGGCGTGAACGCTTCCTTGCCGTAGCCGACGCGCTTGCCGACCATGTACGCACCCACCAGGCCCGCCACGGCGGCGTTGATGTGCACCACCGTGCCGCCCGCGAAGTCGAGCGCGCCCCATTGCCAGATCCAGCCGGCCTTCGCGTTCATCTCGTCGACGACACCTGCGGCGCTGTATGCATCCGGGCCCATCCAGAACCAGACCATGTGCGCGATCGGCGCGTAGCTGAAGGTGAACCACAGCGTCATGAACAGCAGCACGGCCGAGAACTTGATGCGCTCGGCGAACGCGCCGACGATCAGGCAGCAGGTGATGCCGGCGAAGGTCGCCTGGAACGCGGCGAACAGCAGCTCGGGGATGTAGACGCCCTTGCTGAAGGTCGCGCCCATCGCGAACACGCCGGTCGCCGGGTCGAAGATGCCCTTCATGAACAGCCGGTCGAGGCCGCCGACGAACCTGTTGCCCTCGGTGAACGCCAGGCTGTAGCCATAGATGGTCCACAGCACGACGATCAGCGAGAAGGTGACCATCACCTGCATCAGCACCGACAGCATGTTCTTGCTGCGGACCAGGCCGCCGTAGAACAGCGCCAGGCCCGGCACCGTCATCATGATCACGAGCAGCGTCGCGACGATCATCCAGGCGACGTCGCCCTTGTTGGCGACCGGCACGGCAGGCGCCGACGCGGCCGCCGCAGCGGACGCTGCGGCAACCGGTGCGGACGCCGCGTCAACCGCGGCTGCAGGCGCCGCGGCCGAAGCCGTGGCGGCGGGCGCGGAGGCCGCGTCCTGCGCCAGCGAGACGCCGGCGAAGCCCCAGGCGGCGAAGCCCAGGGCGAGTGTGGCAATGAGTTTCTTCATGGTTGTCTCTTGTTGTTGGCGGGCTCAGAGGGCGTCCTTGCCGGTCTCGCCGGTGCGGATGCGCACCACCTGCTCGAGGGGCGACACGAAAATCTTGCCGTCGCCGATCTTGCCGGTGCGGGCCGCACCTTCGATGGCTTCGATCACGCGGTCGATCAGGCCGTCGTCGACGGCGGCCTCGATCTTGACCTTCGGCAGGAAGTCGACGACGTACTCCGCACCGCGGTACAGCTCGGTGTGGCCCTTCTGGCGGCCGAAACCCTTGACCTCGGTCACCGTGATGCCCTGGACGCCGATGGCGCTCAAGGCTTCACGCACTTCGTCGAGCTTGAAGGGCTTGACGATGGCAGTCACCATCTTCATGGAATGCTCCTGTTGGCAATGAATGGGTGGGGCACGCGCAGGCGCGGGCTCACATCGACTTGGTGATCGTCAGGATGGCGCGCGCCTTGTTGATGTCGCCGTAGAAATCCTTCTTGGTCGCGCCGACGATCGCAGCGCCGCCCGAGAAGCCCGATCCGAGGTCCATCGTCGCGCCGAACTTGTAGTCGGCGTAGTTCTCGTAGCCGACGTCCTTCAGTTCGCCCGACAGGCGCGTGAAGCCCATGTGGGCGTTCAGCGTGATGCCCTTGGCGACCTCGAAATTGCCCGACAGGTCCAGGTAGCCGGTATTGCGGCCCTTGGGCGCCGGCTGGCCCAGCAGCAGGCCGGCCGATTCGCCGAGGCCGAAGTAGTCCTTCGAAACGGTGGTCGAGTACTTCAGCGACACCGGGCCGTAGCTCAGCGCGCCATAGAGCTCGGTGGTGTTGAAGTCGACGACCTTGTCCTTCTGCGAGTAGTAGTACTGCAGCACGCCGACATCGAAGCCGACGTCCTTCGTGATCTCGCCCTTGTAGCCGCCATAGAAGTCCATCTCGATGCCGGAATTGGTGAACCCGATGCTCGAGTTCCAGTTGCCGACATAGAAGCCGCTGTTCGCGTAGTCGAAGCCACCCTGCACGGCCGGCTTGTTGTTGCCCTGGTCCTGGCCGCGGTACTTGTAGTTCGTGGTCAGGCTGAAGTTGGTGGCCACGGCCGGCGCGGCGTCTTCGGCATGGACCGACACGGCGAACAGCGATGCCAGGGCCGAAAGGATCACGATCTTCTTCATGCAGATATCTCCAGGCGTTTTTGAAACAGAGGGGCCGGGGCCTCTGTGCAGCTTTTGTGCCATGGACTTTTTGGGGCATGCGCGCCCCATCGGGGCTCATTCGGCGGCTTTCAGTGGGCTGTCTTGCGCAAAACGCACCGCATAGGTGCCAATTGACACAGCATGCACCCGAGTGCCCGCTCCTGGTGCAAACCGGCTCGATTGAACAGGGGACAGATGCCCCGTGTCGGAGGATCCCCTCCCTGGGCAGAATCGCGCCCCTCTCATCTGCGAAGCGGGGAATGCGCATGACATTGGCCGTCGTCCACAGCCGGGCCCTCGATGGCCTGGCGGCACCCGAAGTCACCGTCGAGGTGCACCTGGCCAACGGCCTGCCGAACTTCACGCTGGTCGGGCTGGCCGACACCGAGGTGAAAGAGGCGCGCGTGTGTTCAACAATGAACTCCGCACACAGGTGCACCAAGAATCAATAGCTTAGCGATGGGGCTCTCACGTTTTTCGGCCCTCTGACTCCGCAAACGGTTGTGTGGAATCATTGTTTGACCCGAACCTCAACAATGCCCAATGAAGGCGGAACAACGCAGGCAAGCGGCCTCACCTCACGCCGGCCATCGATCGTCCTTGGTGGCCGCCGTCGCGAGCGCCTTCTGGTCATGCAGGCTCCGCTCTGTTCGTCATAAGTGGAATTCCTGTCCGTTCACTTGACGAACGGCGGTTTAAGACTGGTTGCGGTCGGTCAGAGCCCGTCGCTCGAGCGACCGCTCTGACGGAGAGGAGTCCTTCGTCGCGCAACGCGTTGGGTTTGCTCGGTCACGCCCGAATGGACGGGCCTGCATGCCGGCGCTGACCAGGTCGAACGGCTGCTACTGCGAGCTGCGAATCAGAGCTATCGACCCAAAGAAGCCAGTGGAGGCGCCGAATCGCCTGCCCGAAACCGGAACTTCCGGAAACACTGATGCGACCTGCGGCGATGCAGCGACACTGCGATCACCGCTTTCCAACTGCGTCACTCACCCGGACGCTTGGCGCGGGATTCTGAATTGCTTGTGCGGCGGCTGCCAGTCGATGCCCAGACGCGTGTCCCGGCACGCAAGCCGATCATGCGCAGCGGCGCAGGGCGCCAGCACGAGCATCAGCGCCTTCTCGTCGACCCAAACTGTGAACTCGCAGTCGTGCGCCGGCGAAGTCGACTTCGATCATGCCGTCGTGCTCGTCCGAGGGCGGGGACTTGCCGATATCCATGCCGTCCGAGCTCGTTGTTGTCGCCAGCGGCGCTGTCTCAACTGCCGGCGCCAGCTGCACCGGCACCAGCGTCACGGCCACGCCCGTCGGTGCACGCATCGCGCGGAGATGGTCTCGCCGCCACTTGAACAGCAGGTTGGCGTTGATGCCAGCCGTCAGCGCGATGGCCGAGACGGACGCGCAGGGCACAAGGCCATGCAGGATCAAGTCCGCCTTGAACGACCGCTCGTGGTGACGCAGATTCGCGAACGCCGCATTGAACTGGATCACATCGAGTGAGGCCGCGGCCGGCTCAGTCCGCACCCTCTACGATTCGATAGCCGACGCCGGGCTCGTTGAGCAGCCGGCGTGGCTCGGCCGGGTCGCGCTCCAGCTTCGCGCGCAACTGCGCCATGTAAAGACGCAGGTAGTGCGTCTGCTCCGTGTGCTCCGCACCCCACACGTCGGCGAGCAGGCGCCGATGCGTGACCACCTGCCCGGCCTGGCGCACCAGGCGCGCCAGCAGCTTGAACTCGGTGGGTGTCAAGTGCACCTCGGCGCCCTCCACTGTGACGCGGTGCGCCGCGAGGTCGACATCCAGTTCCTCGTGACGATAGTGCGTGATGGCCGGCTGCGCCACGGTGCCGCGGTGGCGCAGGGCCACGCGCATGCGCGCCAGCAGCTCGGGCAGACTGAAGGGCTTGACGAGGTAGTCGTCGGCGCCGGCGTCGAGCAACTCGATCTTCTGCACCTCGGCCTGGCGCGCGGAGATCACGATCAGCGGCGTCGCGCGCGATCGCCGCAGCGCTTGCAGGAAGATCTGACCGTCGCCGTCGGGCAGGCCCAGGTCGAGCAGCACCAGATCGACGCCCCCTCCGGACTCGGCATGCTGTGCCAGTGCGTGGGCGTCGGCCAAGCTGGCAGCCGGGAGCACGTCATACCCTTCGACGACCAGCGCCTCACGCAGCGCGGCTCGCAGGTCGCGATCATCCTCGACTAGCAGGATGCGAAGGCTCATGGATTCTCGCTTTCCGGCGGACCCGAAGGCGGCTCCCGCAGTGGCAACAGACACTCGAAGCTGCAGCCGCCGTGGCTGCGCGGGCGCAGGGTCAGCTCGCCGCCGTGCACTCGGGCGATCGCCCGGCACACCGCCAGCCCCACACCGGCACCCGGACGCTGCGACGCGTCGCTCTCACCGCGCTGAAAGACATCAAAGACACGCTCGCGCCAGGCCAATGCAATGCCCGGGCCGCGATCGCGCACCGCCAGCAGCATCCGGTCAGCGATTTGGCGCATCAGTATCTCCACCGGCGCGCCGGGCGGGCCGTACTTCAGCGCGTTGTCGACCAGGTTGTCGAGCAGCTGCGAGACCAGCATCGCGTCACACCACAGCAGCGGCAGCCCGGGCTCGACGCGAGCGCGCACCTGCCGGCCTCCATCCCGCCGCCGCGCCCGCCGCAGTGCCGTGCCGACGATCTCCTCGGCCGATTCCCAGTCGCACTGCGGTTCCACACCCGGTGCGTGGAGTCGCACCAGCTGCAGTGTGTTGTCGGTCAGCCGGCTCAGGCGCTGCACCTCTTCGACGATGCCGGCGGCGAGCTTGCGCTGCTGCGCCAGGTCGAGCCGCTCGGCCTGCTGATCCAGCGACGATGCCGCACTCATGATGCTCGCCAGCGGGGTGCGGTAGTCGTGCGAGACGGCGGCCAGCAGCGCCGTGCGCACGGCCTGCTCGCGCGCCAGTTCGCGTGCCTGCTGCTCGTCGCGGGCGGAGAGTGAGCGTTGCAATGCCAGGCCCATCTGGTCGCACAGCGCTTGCGCGTGGGCGCACAGGCTCAGGTCGACCATGGTGCCCAGGCCGCGCAGCACCGCCGCACCGAGCGTCACGCCGCGTCCGCGCAAGGGCAGGTAGACGTCGGGCTGTTCCGTATCGCGCCGGCTGCCCGGGCCGAGCGCTTCTCCTAGCCATATGCACAGCTTCAGACCGGCCTCCTGCTCGGCACTCGCCTCGCCCACCTGCAGCGCCGCTGCATCCTGTTCGTGCACGCCGAGCTTGATCGACACGAGCACGGCCACCGGCACGCCGCCGGCGGCGACCAGTGCATCGAGCAGCGCGTTGGCATGTGTCGCCGGGTCGCTCGCGTCGCGCAGCCGGTCGCTCCAGTTGCGCAGACGCTCCTCGCGACGCGCTTGGCCTTGTGCCGTCCGCGTGGCGCGCCGCGCCCGCACGAGCAAGACGCCGACGACGCCGTTGAGCATCAGCAGACCGAGTAACAGCCAGCCGGGTGGAGCGACGAGGAGGTTCATGCGCGCAAAGCTTAGGAGGGCCACCGTCAGGAAAGCATAAGCGACGCATCCGGGGCGTGGACACGTTCCATATGCGGCGCTTACGCCCGCTGCTGCAGATTGCTCGCACCGCAACCAACAAAGAGCCACATGACCTCCTTCGACTTCCTCTTCGACCATCGGGCGGCACTCTGGGTGTCAGCCGCACTGCTGGTGCTGCTGGCCTTGTACAAGTGGGTCTTCCGTCTGTTCGGCATCGTCATCGTCCCAGACGACTCGATCGGCACTGTCACCAAATCGTTCGTGCTCTTCGGTGCCCACCGGGAACTACCGCCCGGCCGAATTGTTGCCGTGCTCGGCGAGGCCGGGCTGCAGGCCAATACGCTCGCGCCCGGGTTGCACTTCTTCCTCTGGCCCTGGCAGTACACCGTGTTGCTGGCCAAGTTCACCGTCGTGCCCGACGGCCACATCGGCGTCATAGAAGCCTGCGACGGTGCGCCGCTGCCCGATGGCCGCGTCGTTGCCCGTCATGTCGATTGCGACAACTTCCAGGACGCACGTGCCTTCCTCGGCCGCAGCGGCGAGCGCGGCGTGCAGATGTCGATCGTGCCGCCAGGCGCCTGGCGCATCAACACGCTGCTGTTCACGGTGCACATCGAGCCGATGACGGTGATCGAGCCGGGCAAGGTCGGGGTGGTCGAGGCGCGCGACGGCGCGGCGCTGTCGGGCGGCCGCATCATCGGCCAGCAGGTGGCCTGCAACTCGTTCCAGGACGCCCAGGCCTTCATGGCGCGCGGCGGCCAGCGCGGCCCTCAGATGGGCATCGTGCCGCAGGGCAAGTACCGCATCAACCCGCGGCTGTTCAAGGTCACGCAGGTCAACGTGCTGGACGTGCCCGACAACAAGCTGGGCATCGTCACCACACGCGAAGGCGCGCCGCTGGCTACCGGCGAGATAGCCGGTGCCGAGGTGCCGGGGCACAACCAGTTCCAGGATCCGCAGGCATTCGTTGAGCGAGGTGGCACCAAGGGCCTGCAGGAGCAGGTGCTGCTGGCCGGGCGCTACTTCATCAACCCGATGTTCGCGACCATCGAGATCATCGACATGACCGAGGTGCCGATCGCCTCGGTCGGGGTGGTCGTGGCCTTCGTCGGCAAGGCGGGCGACGACGTCACCGGCGCGGACTTCAAGCACGCCAACATGGTGCGCCGTGGCGAGAAGGGCGTCTGGGTCGATGTGCTCGACCCGGGCAAGTACGCGATCAACACCTACACCCACAAGGTGCGCGTGGTGCCCACCGCGAACGTGGTGCTCAACTGGGCCACCGGTAAGTCGGAGGCGCACAAGCTCGACGTGAACCTGTCGACCATCACCGTGCGCTCGGCCGACGGCTTCACCTTCAACCTGGACGTGAGCCAGATCATCCACATCCCGCGCAACGATGCACCCAAGGTGATCGCGCGGTTCGGCAGCATGGAGGCTCTCGTTACGCAGGTGCTCGAGCCCACCATTGGCAACTACTTCCGCAACGCGGCGCAGAACTCCGACGTGATTGACTTCCTGAAGAAGCGCACCGAGCGCCAGGCTGAAGCCAAGGGGGCGATTGCCCGGGCGCTGAAGGAATACGACGTCGGCGCGGTCGAGACGCTGATCGGCGACATCAACCCGCCAGCGGACCTGATGAAAACGCTGACCGACCGCAAGCTGGCCGAGCAGGAGAAGGTCACCTTCAACACGCAGATGGAAGCGCAGGGCGTCAAGCAGCAACTTGAGCAGGCCACCGCACTAGCGCGCACGCAGGCGCAGGTGGTTGATGCGGAGCGCAAGGTGTCGATCGCTGAGTTCTCGGCGCAGGCTGCTGTCAAGACCGCGGACGGTGCCGCGCAGGCTAAGAAGATCAACGCCAACGCCGATGCCGAGGTGATCCGCGTCACCGGCGTGGCCGAGGCCGGCAAGACGCTGGCCGTCGGCGAGGCCGAGGCGGCGGTGATCCAGCAGAAGATCGCCTCGATGGAGTCGGGCAACTACGCGATTGTTCAGGTCGCGCAGGCGCTGGCCGCAGGCGGCGTGCGGCTGGTGCCCGATGTGCTCGTAAACGGCGGCGCGAAGGGTGAAGGAGGCACGCTCGTGGACGTGTTGCTGGCCGGCTTGGTCCGTGAGCGCCATGTCGCGACGCTCGCCCATGTCGAGACGTCCGCGGCGGGAGAGCCGTCATCGACGACGTGACTGTCTCCCTCGGCGCGCGCGCGGGCCGGGGGGCGGGCAGGCGCGGCATCGCAACGCCAAGCCCGACAGCTTCACGCCGCGTGTGCCGCTCGTGAACAAAGGCCGCGAAGGTTCCAGATTCAGGGACAGTGTCTTGGAGGCAATTGACTTGTTGGCGCCGCCACAAATACCCCAGGCGCCAAGACTCAAGTGACCCGCGAACCGGATCGCCGATCGGGTGATACCGCCGCCTGAACAAGACGCCCGGGGCTCACTCGAATCTTGGCACTGGTGCCATAGACGGTCAGTTCGACATCGGCAGCAACAGACGAGGCAGTTCGCAGCTGGACATAACGTGCAACGATCCGGGCGGCTTTAGTGATTCGGTCAGCAGGCAGGGAAGACTCCGAGGACTGGGACGAATCTGCACCGCAGGTCTTCCCCACACCGGTCGGTGGTGAGCGCCCGCAAATGGCCGATCACTGCCGATCATCAAGGAGCCATGACTTATGGCGCAGTGGTTGCTGTGATGATCGGGCTTTCGCCAAACGACAGCGGCAGATCCGGCAGCGCCATCTCTGTAAGCCGCGCCGACAAGGCAGCATCAATGGGCCGATCTGGAACAGCCATGCGCGCGTAGCAGCGGCGTCGGTCGTCCCAGTCGTACGCGAACAAGCCGACTTTCGAGAAGCTCGTCCAGACGGCGCTCGTGCCCCAGCCCGTGACGGGAATCCGCTCGGCGATGGCCCGATGCTGCATGCATACACCTGCAACCGCCTCGGGGACTGGACCGCTTCCCGCTGTAGCGAACATCGCATAGTTGCCAGCCGCGTCCTTTGCGAACCAGTCGAACTCCAAGCCTTGCATTTCGACTAGCACCTTCAAGTAGCCTCTCCTCGACTCAACATCCCGACAACCATGAAGCAGTCGTCCGCGAAAGACCGAGATTGGCCGACTCCTGCCTCATCGCCGAACTCTAGCGGCTTCATAGTCCCGTGATACGGGCACCTTTCCAGGCAACATTTCCAGCGAGCACACGAGCAATCGAGCGAGCGATCTTGTCTCCGCCCGAGCTGGACGGTTCAAGTGGATTCGCAAAGTCTGCGGGCGTTGCACAGACTGCGCGAAGGTCAATCACGTCAAGACTGCGCACAAGAGCCGTCCGCACGATCACATCGTTGAAAACGGCTAACGCGATGCTTGCTCGGCGGTTGAAATCGACGTCGGGGAAATTTCCGTTGTAGATGGTGCAAACGGTCAATGGGATCCCGCACGCGAGGCATGCGTCCACTGCGGCAACGTACTGCGCTTCGAACTCTTCGCGAACACTGGCCAAAAGCCGCAACGCTTCCGCTGTCGAGGCCACTGGCGTGTCGACAATCTCGACAGCCAGAAGCGCATTGTTGCCGCCAACGCTGAGTACGAGATGCGTAGTGTCGGGTGCCAAGGATTGGAGCTGCGGTTCGACGTCATTCGCTGTCGAACCATCCACTGCGCACAACGTAGCCTGCCAGTCCGCGGGCAGCGCCGAACGTAGCCGTGCCACGACGTCGGGCGCACCTTGCGTGTACGAGATGTTGTCAAAGACCGAGTCGCCGAGGAGCGCGATGTGCGGCATAGGCCGTCCTGTGTTGAAGATGTCCGCGCTCATTCTCTCCTGTGCCGGGCTTCGCACCCGAAAGCCGTCAGTCGCGATCGGCAGCTCCTGGCCGATTGTTGCCGGCCCGCTGCCACCCCGAGCAACTACCCCTGTACTCGCGCCATGAAATGCACGTCGAAGTAGCGGCCATCGAGGCACCAGCCGCGACGGTGCGTTCCTTCCTGCACGAAGCCGAAACTCCGATACAGCGCCTGCGCAACTTCGTTGTCGCTGCGCACCGTGAGTTCAATTCGTGAGAGACCGCGGGCGTTCGCCTTGTCGATGGCGACTCGCATGAGCGCTCTGCCCAGCCCTTTGCCTCTCTCACCAGCCGCGACTGCCATGCCCAGAACACCAGCATGTGTGCGCATCTGACCGAAGAGAGGAAGGACATCGCACCAGCCGAGCACTCTCTGGTCATGCACGGCGACGAAGTGGCTATGGCCTCCAGCAACGATATTGCGGTAGTACGCGAAGGTCTGCTCCTTCGGGCCGGCCTCTGTGAAGGCCAAGAAGCGACGTTCCTTGCAGATTGCGTCGAAGAGCTCATGCAGGCTCTCGAAGTGCATTTCCGCAAGCGGCTCGATTCGAAGTGACATGGTCTCGTGATGTCCAAACGGTATACGTCGTAAGGGTGCGAATCCAAGTCCGGCGAAATCGGCGTCGAACCGAACGATGAGATTCGGCGCTCTAGAAAGTGGGAGCACGCGCGTGGCTTGGACTGACAGGCCGTTGTCACAGTCTGCATGCGTGACTCCAGTCTACATTCCGAAAGCAGCCCTTCGCGAGCGGCCGGACGGCGACACCGAATCCTCACCGACTAGTCCCTCGCAGCGAATGCCGTTCGGTACTTGACGAAGCCACGTTTGGTCGAACCTGAATACCCACATCGCTCGAAGAATTCATGAGCGCGCTCCCGGCCCGCGGCGCTCAGCAACATGATCTTGGAGCAATCTTCTGCAGTGCAGAAGGCCTCGACGGCTTGCAAAAGGCGCTCGCCGATGCGCAAGCCGCGCGCCGCTTCGTCGACGATGATGTTCTCGACCACCGCGAACGGTCGTCGACCAAACATCACGTCAGCACAGAGCGAGACCATAACCGTGCCGAGTACGGCCTCACCCGCCTCGAAAACGAACAGTGCAGTGTTCGGATCGCTCGCTACCTCCGACAGCCGGTCCGGCAACACGCGCACCGCCGGATTTGAGACCAGCATCGCGTAGAGCCGTGCGATACCCGATGCGTCCAACTCGGTGGCTTTCCGGACGACGCCGGTGACGTCTGAAGTTCTCTTGTCAGGCATGAGTCATTGTTGCTCGGGTGGCCGCTCGATCACCAGCCTGCCTGTTCGTCGCCGTCTGCGGCTTCGCACTGGGGAGGCCGGATCGTTTCGCTCCCTCTCGATTCGCAACGGGCACCCCCCGGGAACGCGATCGCACGGCCCCGCGGGCCCGATACCGGTCGCTCGCGAATGGCAGCAAATGGCCGCACTGAGTCATAACTTCACGGGGATGATCCACCGGGACGCCTGCGCAATCCTTGCCGCCCATCGATGTCCGTCCCACCGTTCGGCCGCGCCCGACGTGCGGCCACGTGAAAGACGAGGGCCAGCGCGCAACCCCACAGAAGGCAGTTCAATAGCACTAACGCAAGAGCACCTTGTGGCAGATGCTGCAACCAAGTGCTGGGAAGCGCATGGAGGATGACATCGTGGGGGTACTGAAGTACGGCAGCCACGGACGCAGCGCGACCTGCAAGTGCAGAGCGACTGGGTACCTGATCCAAGTCAAAGCCAAATGCGGTGACAGCTGCTGAGAACCACAGTATGAAGTGGGCAACGGCAAAGTAGCCGACTCGACGAACATGTACCAACGCACGCATAGGCGACAGGACGTATCAGTGGTGGGACAGTCTATCTTCCCCACAGCAGACTCTCGTGAAGGACCGCATCTGGCCGACAGTGTATGTTCGCTGCGTCGCTCGCGAGCAGTCAGTCGCAGGGCGTGCCCTCGCCGCTGAGCGCCCGCTTGCAGGGCGACGGACGAAGGGGCACAGTCGGCCACTTCCAGCCGGTCACCAGCGACCGCTATCGGCTAGGCTATCGGCTTCAGGTTCGAAGACTCGCTTATGCCGACCACGATTCAGTACATCCTAGGAAGACAGGCAGTCCAATGTGTCGCCGCCGTTCTGCTGTTCGTGCTTCCATGCACGTCGGTTGACGCGGCGCCGGCTCTCATTGGCAAATGGAAATCGGACCACCAGTTGACAATGCGCTTCGCCCGAGACCGGGCGAAGATGGAAGACAAGACGATCTTGTTCCTCGATCAAATGATGGGTAGATTGACGCTCGTCTTCACGCCGACACATCTGCTCGCTGAGATGCCGGATTGGCAGAGCGAAACCGTTGGAGGCGTAAGGTCGCAGCTTGTCGGCTTTCGCGAGTCACATCGATACAAAGTTCTCGGCTCTACCGCAGATCAGGTCGCCGTCGAGAGTCCGGAACCGGTGACCCGTCGGCAAACTATCACCGTTTACAACTTTGAAGGCCCAGACACCATGTGGGTCTATGTTGGCGGTGCTTCATTTCCGCAACTGAACATTCGTGAGTATTTTGTCCGCATCAAGTAGGCTCACCGGTTGCCTGAGGGCGCGCTAGGGCGCGCACAACTTTTCCTCTTGAGCGACGACTTTTCGGTGCACCAAATAATCTGGCGGCCGTTGGCTTTTGATCGCCTACAGGCGAGCAGGCGCGGCAGCTGACCGGCAACAATCGGCCACGACCGGAAGTTCGCGGACGACAGCTTTCGGATAGGCTAGGCATCGCAACACCACACCTCGTGCATCGAACGACGCTGCGTTCATCGATCCAGCCACATGAAGAACGGCGGTCTCAAGTCTGAAGTGCAACACCCGCCCGCATCAATGCGTGGTTGAGAGTTGACGTTGAGAGTCGGCGTTGAGTATGGCGGCAAATACCCGGATGGGCGAATCCCAGTCGTGCGTTGCGCGAGGCCGGTTGTTCATCTCGTCGGCAATGGCATCGAGCTCGTCCTGGCTGAACACCGACAGGTCGGTGCCCTTGGGCAGGTACTGGCGCAACAGCCCATTGGTGTTCTCGCAGGTGCCTCGCTGCCACGGGCTGTGTGGGTCGCAGAAGTAGACCTTCACGCCAGTACGCCGGGTGAGCTCCTGGTGCCTGGCCATCTCGCGCCCCTGGTCGTAGGTCAGCGTCTGGCGCATCGGCTCGGCGATCGAGTTGAGCTTGGCGCTGAACGCCCGCAGCGCCGATTCGGCCGTCGCATCTGCCATCTTCGCCAGCAGCACCAACCGCGTGCTGCGCTCCACCAGCACGCCCACCGCCGACTTGTTCTCGGCCCCGCGGATCAGGTCGCCTTCCCAGTGACCAGGCATCACGCGATCGGCCACCTCGGGCGGACGCACGTGGATGCTGACCATCTCGGGGATCTGCCCGCGTCGATCCTGCCCACCAGCGCGCGGCCTGCGCGTGCTCTTGCCCTGGCGCAGGCAACTGATGAGCTGGCGGCGCAACTCGCCGCTGGCGTGCGCGTAGATCGCGGTGTAGATCGTCTCGTGCGAGACCTGCATGTCGGGTGCGTCGGGCCACATGCGCGCCAGTGTGCATGCGATCTGCCAGGGCGACCAACGCCACGACAGGCACGTCTTCACCACCAGCCACAGCCGCCCTTCGCGGTACAGCTTCGGCCACGGCCGCCCGGCCTTGCGGCGGGTCTGCGCCATGCATTGCGCTCGGGTCGATGCGTACGCCTTCCTCTGCTCGGTGTTGCGCTGCAGTTCGCGGCTGACCGTGCTCGCCGAGCGGTCGATTGCACGGGCTATCGCCCGCACTCCAAAGCCTTGCTGCCGCAGGCTCGCAATGCTCACGCGATCTTCTGGCTGCAATTGCTGGTATCTCGTCTTGTGCATTCGCTGACCTTACCTGTTGGCAAGGTGTTGCACTTCAGACTTGAGACCGCCAACCTTAAAGGCTCCGACGTTCACCGCGCATCTGGTAGAGAAGCGCAATTCGTCGCCGAGTACCGCACTGGACTCACAGGTGTGAGCTACTCGGGAACCATCACGCTAGTGGGCTGCTCGCCCAGCAGGGTTGGTGGCTTCATGACATGGAGGCGAAAGACGATTCCGCCAGGTCGCGCAGTTGAGCGCGCGATGCGGGAGTCCATCCAGTTTCTCCACGTAGAGCGTCTTCTGTTGAACGGTGGTTAGTGCCGATCGTCGGAAGCCCGTGATCGGCCACCAGCAGACGATCGCCAACGACCGGTTTGGGGTAGGCTGCGCACGGCAATTCCGAACCTCTATGCAACACCTGAGTCACTCATTCAGCGGAGCGCTGCGAACATTCGCCTACTTCATGGCCAGCGGCACTCAGTACACGCTCGAAGGCATCGACTATCTCGACCTGTACGGAAATGACCCGAGCGCGATCGAGCAGGTCTACGCCATCTTCGCGAACGTCTTGCAGCTTGACGAGACGGGGTGCGTGACGAATGCCCACTACGCGCAAAGGAGAGCTACCGACTACCTTCGTGCATATTGCGACCCGAGCTTCAAAGTCGAGCCGCCGTACGAAGACTGGGAGGTCGCCTTGCATGAGCCTCCGCCTCTGGCGGACCGCGTATGACACGCTCGCTATCAGATTGAATCGCGCCGGTTACCGAGGAAGCTCTTCGGTCTGGTAGGCAACCAGGAACAAGTTGTGCTTCGCGAGAGGACGCTGCATGACAAGCCGCTTAGCGTCTCTCATGTCAAATCTTAGGCCCCACTTTGAGCACTGACGCCGAAGTCATTGAAGCCGTTGAGCTCGCATTCTCAGACCTCGAGAGGCCTGAGCACTTCACAAATCATCTTCATTGCGAAGAATGCGCCGAGCATGACCAGACCCTCCTTCAATCAGATCGCGACTCGCTCCAAGTAGACGCCGTGACGAATCCAGGCTGGGATCCCATATCCTTCTGCTCACCGCATGGAAAGGCGTACTACCTGCCGTCCCTGGTCAGATTTGCACTGAATGCTGTGGAGGGGAGCGGAATGCCGTACTGGCAGCATCTGCAAATTCACCTAGAAGGTGATGGACCGAATAGTTCCCTGATCGAGTACTGCTCCACGCCGCGGCGATTGAAGAATGGGGCTCCATGGAAGAAGTCCTCAGAACTCATGAGTATTGGGCAAGTGCGGCCTAGCCATTCCATCGAGAGGACTTCCAACGGGCTGCGTCCGTCGGCGGCCTCTCATGTCAAACGTTGAACGCCCGCTTTCCGGAACCTTGCTCAGCCTGAGCCAACTTCCGCTTTGGGTCGATAGCTCCAGTTCGCGCAGGCGCACAGCGGACGTTCAACCCACCCGATCCGCTGGCGGCACGGCGCGTTGACGAGCCTCCGTGGGTGCCGCGTCCTTTGGCCCATCGTTCGGCTACCTCCAGAGCGCTGCACCGTCCGCATTGAGGCAGCAAGCGGCCGGTCGATAGCTTGAAGCGACCGACCGCAACCGCTGGCGGATTCAACTGGTCATCGCAACACATTCGCTGAATCGCTCAGCGGGCGTTTGGAAGCCGAGCGTCTTGCGCGGCCTCTCGTTCAATTGTCTGGCGATCGAGTTGAGCTGCAGCTGTGAGTAGGCCGAGATGTCGATGCCCTTTGGCAGGTACTGTCTGAGAAGCCCATTGGTGTTCTCGTTGCTGCCCCGTTGCCAAGGGCTTTGCGGGGCACAGAAGTAGACCTTGATGTCGGTGGCCATGGTGAATCGCTTGTGCCCATGCATCTCCGTGCCTCGGTCCCAAGTGAGCGATTTGTAGAGTTCCTGCGGCAGCTTGCGGGCATGCTTGATGAGTGCATTGACCACCGTCTGCGAGTCCTTGCCGTCCAGCTTCACCAGCATCACGTATCGCGTCTGGCGCTCGACCAGCGTCGCGATCTTGCTGTTGCCGCCGCCGAAGACCAGGTCTCCTTCCCAATGGCCAGGCACTGCCCGATCTTCGACTGACGCGGGCCGCTCGCTGATCGACACCGCGTCGACAATCTGGCCATGGATCGCGGTCTTCTGCGTGTAGGAGCGCGAGCGACGCATCCCGCGCGTGCGCCGCAGATGCTCCAGCAACTCCTTCTTCAAGGCGCCGCGAGCTTGAATGAACAGGCTGCGGTAGATCGTCTCGTGTGACACGTGGAGGCTCTGGTCGTTCGGATAAGTATGCTGGAGCCAGCCTGCGATTTGCTCTGGCGACCACAGCATCCGGAGCATGTCCGCCTCGATGCCAGCCAGCGCCCGATTCTTGGCCAGTTTGCAGAGCTTCGGCCGAAGAGCGCGTTCCCGTGCCGCTTGGTCCGCCAGGGTCGCCCGATAACCGTCCTGGCCGCCGTTGCGACCGATCTCCCGGCTGATGGTCGACGGCGCTCTTCCGAGACGCTCAGCGATTGAACGCATGGATTGACCGACGGTCAGTCCCAGCGAGATCTCTTCCCGCTCCGCCAAAGTCAGTGCACGCCGTGAGCGGCTGCGATCCGGTGGGCGAATACCGCCAGTCTCAGCAATGATCCGGTGAATCGAGGAGTGGCCTCGGTCGAAGAGCTTCCCGATCTCGTGCAAGGTCCAACCTGCTCTCCAACGCTCCCACATCAGCGCCTTCTGGCTATCCGAGTAGTAGATCCGCGGTCGCTGTCTCATGTCCAACACTCCTTCGGCCTGAGCGGCCCATAGTGTGTTGCGTCGACCGGTTGAATCCGCCCTGCATAGTCGTCATTTGGGAGTCTCCGACTGCCTGAGACTGAATACAGACGCTTGTGTAGCGATCACCGTCGAGGGGTGGATTGACGCTTCGCAGCGGCGGAGATCCTCACCGAGATAACCGTCAGGACCACGCCCTCCGGAAGGCGGACGCTTTGAGACTCGACGTCCGCGATGCGGAGAGCCTGACTCGACACCCATCGACTGGCTGGCTCGACGGCAGGCCGGGACATCCGCTCACCGTCCTCGAATATCACCACGCCATGGCAACGCGTGTAGTGAGTCTGGCGTTGCCCGAGCGAGTGGCCATCCCCATTGTTGAGGAGGATTGCTCAGGCAACTGCGGGTCTTGCGCCGGTGATCGAGTCATCTGCGGGCGGACGGGCGGAGCCTCGAAGGCGGCATCGCCCTGGAGCGCGTCGATCTGCAGCTCGGCGACATCGCGGCGGCCAGCGAGCATGCGGGCCAGGCCGTCAGTTCGGCGCGCTGTGTCGCCAAAGACCTGCCCGCCAGCGCCTGGCTCGGTGAAGCGCTGCTGGCGCAAGCGTAGGTGCAGCGTGCCCAAGGCGATGGCGTTGCAGCCGCCCAGACCCTGCAGAGCGCGCTCGCGCAACTGCAAGAAGCCGGCGGCGAAGAAGCGCCCAGCACGCGCGAAGCGAGCGCACTGCTGGTCTCGCTCCGGGGCCGACAAGCAGCTTTCTAGAACCGCTTACAAATTCGGTTCTTCATTGGTCGCCGAATGGCGGTTCGATGCCAGGAGCGCTGCTCCCGGCTTCGTTTTATTTATTTCCGGTGTCGGGAAAGCGGGGCGGATTGCGTTCTAGCTAATGACACAGCGATGACTCGCTCAAGGGCTTGCTTGCCCCAACCGACGACCGGAGAGACCCCATGACCGCCCCCACCCGCTCCCGCCTTGCCAACTCATCCCGCGCCGCAAGCGCTGCGAACTCCAAGCCCAAGCCGGCCGGCGCCAACCCGGCGCCGCACATGGCGCAAGACCCGGCTCCGCCGGCCGCGCCCAGCGTGGTGATCAGCGGCCCGGGCAAGGGTCAGCTCTTGCCTCAGGGCAGCGGCTTCGTGCTGGAACTCGTCAACACCAGTGCGGCCAGCAATGTGTCGCTCGTCAACACCGGGGGCACCCAGCTCGCGCTGGTGGGCATCAGCGCCAACAGCGCGGTGGGCGCGCTGAGCTTGGCCAATGCCGACTTGAGCGGCACGGCAGTCTTCGCGTCCAGTGTCGTCAGCCTGACCTTGGGCCAACTCAGCCAGGCGCTGGTCTCGGTCGCCGCGGGCAGCACTTTCAGCTTCAAGGCCGCGGAACTGGCCGACGTGCAGTTGCTCGCACCGACCGCCAATGTGAATGTGGACGTCAAGCAATGGTCAGGCAGCGCGGCCGGCGTGAGTGTGCTCAAAGCGGCGAGCCTCGCCAGCCTCGTCACCAAGGGCGACATGGGCGCGGATCTGTTGCTCACCGGCATGCCCGGCTTGCCTAGTCTGTTCACCTTGAACAGCGTGCAAATCGGCGGCGCCCTCAGCGGCGGCTTGTGGAGCGTGCACGGGCGCGCCAACAGCATCAGCGCTGGTAGCAGCGCGCCGGCCTGGCGCGCCAACATCAGCGGCCCGGTGGTGATGTTCACAACGCAAGGCGAGGCCGCCGGCAGCCTGGCCGTTGCGGCCTTGCAAATGCTCAAGATTGATGGCGCGGCGCGCAGCCTGCGCGTGCTCGTCGGCGCCGATCTGGGCGACGACGCGGCCTTGGGCGGCAGCGGCGCGAATGCCGACCACTTCCATGCCGGCAGCTTGGCGCGCGTGCGCATCGGCGGCGATGTGGTGGACACGAGCCTGATCGCAAGCGTCGATCCGGTCGACGGCGTGCTGAACGACGGCAACGACATCCAGATCGGCACGGCCGCGCAAGCCATGCTGGAGTTCATTGCCGGCGGGCAGCTCTTGGGCAGCACGAGCATCGTCGCACCGGCCTTTCCGGCCAGCGTGCGCGTGGGCGGGCGCGATCTCGACCCCGCCACCTTGCCGCAGTTCAGCCATGTGCCGCCCGACCGGCTGCCGCCGGTGCTGCGGAGCTTTGGGCTGGATGCTGCCAGCGACACCGGCACGCCCGGCGACAACAAAACCAGCGCCAACCCCGTGACCCTGGCGGGCGCCACGCAGGCCGGCACCACACTGAAGCTTCGCCACAGCGGCGACCCGACTGTGTTGTCCACCGCCACGGCCGCGGCCGACGGCAGCTTCAGCCTCGCAGGCATCACGCTGGCCCTGGGCGACAACACCTTCGATCTGACCCTGGCCGACGCCGCCGGCAACCTCACCGTGGCCAGCCTGCATCTGCTGCTGGAGCCTGCTGGCGACGGCGACACCACCGCGCCCACTTTGGAAGCCGCACTGCAAACCGACACCGGGCTCTTGGCCGATGACGGCGTGACGCGCGACGCGAGCATTGCCGGCCGCGCCACCGACGATGTTCGTGTGACGCAGTTGCTCGTGTCCCTGGACCCCGGGCCGATTCCAAGCTTCACCGACCTCGCCGCCCTGCTTGAGCCTGATGGCCGCTTCACCTTGTCGCGCGCCGTGCTGGACACGCTGGCCGGCGGCAGCTTGGCCGATGGTGCCCACACCGTGCGCCTGATCGCCAAAGACGCGGCGGGCAATGCCAGCGCGCCGCTGAACATTGTCTTCACCCTGGACCGCCAAGCGCCCGGCGGCGCCAGCTTCGCCGTCTCGACGGTCGATGCGTTCAACGGCAACACCGCGCAGACCGCCTCGGCCATCGTCGTCTTGCAAGGCACGGCCGAAACGGGTGCGACCATCCGCCTGGCAGCGCAAGGCCTCATCAGCAGCGCCAGTGCCAACGGCAACTTCATGCTGCCCGGCGTGGCGTTGGCGCTGGGCGACAATTTCATTACCTTGGATGTGAGCGACGCCGCCGGCAACAGCCAAAGCGTCACGCGTACCCTGACGCGCGTGCAACCCACGCAAGGCGACGCGGTGCTGGACTGGATCACGACCGCGCTCAAGGCCGTGCAGCTCGACGTGACGCACCCGCAAGTCGCCACGCGCACGCTCGCCATGCTCAGCATTGCCGTGCATGACAGCCTGGCCGCCATCCAGGGCACGCCGGCCTATCTGGTGCAGCGCAGCGCCAGCGACCCAACCGACGCTCAAGCCGCGGCCGCACAGGCCGCCTACCGCGTGCTGTTCAGCCAGTACCCGGGCCAGCGCACCAAGTTCGATGCGGCGCTTGCCGCGAGCCTGGCCGCACGGCCCGACGGCGCTGCCAAGAGTGCCGGTGTGGCGCTGGGCGAGAGCATCGCACAAGCGATATTGGCGCTGCGCGCTGATGATGGCAATCTTGAATTTGCCGCTGAAGACGATGGAACGGCGCCGGGCCAGTGGCGCGCCACCGGCCCGTTTTTTCTGGTGGCCGAAGAGCCGCAATGGCCGCGCGTGACGCCGTTCGCGCTGGAAAGCGCGGCGCAGTTTCGCGCCGCGCCACCGCCCGCGCTCGACTCGGCTGCCTATGCCGAGGCCATCAATCAAGTGCAAAGCCTGGGCCGTGACAACAGCATCACCCGCAGCGCGGACCAAACCCAGCAAGCCCAGTTCTGGGCCGATGGCGGCGGCAGCTTCACACCGCCCGGTCACTGGGACCAGATTGCTGTGCAAGTGGCAGCCGCCAAAGGCCAGTCGCTGAGCGCCAACGCGCGCTTGATGGCGCAGCTCAACGTGGCCCTGGCCGATGCCGCTATCGCCGCCTGGGACACCAAGTACCACTACAACTTCTGGCGACCCATCACGGCCATCCAGAACGCCGACCAAGACGGCAACCCGGCGACCGTGCAAGATGCCAACTGGACGCCGCTCTTGATCACGCCCGCGCACCCGAGCTATGTGTCGGGCCACTCGACCTTCAGCGCCGCGGCGGCCGGCGTGCTGGCCGCCAGCTTTGGCGACAACACCGCGTTTGCCACCACCGCCTCGACCTTGCCGGGCGTGACGCGCAGCTTCACGAGCTTCAGCGAGGCCGCCGACGAGGCGGGCTTGAGCCGCATCTATGGCGGCATCCACACGATTCTTGACAACGACGCCGGCAAGCTGATCGGAACGCAAGTGGCCCAGGCGGTGCTGGCGAGATTTGCCTTGACACGCGACACGCAGCCACCGCAAATCGTGCTCGACGCGACACCGGACTCCACCAACACCAACCTCGTCATCACCGGCCAAGTGCTGGACAATCTGTCCGGTGTGGCCGGCGTGCAAATCCGCGTTGACGGCGGCACAGCGCAAGACCTGGCCGTTGATGCGCAAGGCAAGTTCCGCTTCACCACCACGTTTGCCACCGACGGCTCGGCCGATGGCTCGCACAGCGTGGCCCTCAGCGCAAGCGACGCCGCCGGCAACCAGTCTGCAGCGCTGACGCGCGCCTTCACGCTCGTGACCCTGGCTCCCCAGGTCAGCCTCACCAGCCTGGCCGAAGGCGACAGCTTGCAAGCCAGCAGCCGCTTGGCCGGCAACGCCAGCGTGCACGGCGGCGTGCTCGCGCAGCTTTCTTACCAGTTCGATGGCGACATCATCCGCCAGCTGCCTTTTGACGAAAGCGGCAGCTTTGACAGCGCGCTGGACTTCAGCACATTGACAATCGGCAGCCACACGCTCAGCGTCACCGCGCGCGACAGCGCCGGCAACGCGGGCTCGACCACGCTGCATGTCAATGTGGCTGCGCTGCCGCTCTTCATGCTCAGCGGCTTTTCGCCCACCGATGGCAGCATCAATGTGGGCGTGACGCAGCGGCCCTTCATCCAGTTCTCGCGCGCCGTCAACCCCGCCACCTTGACGGCCGACAGCCTGTTTGCCACCGCGCCGGATGGCAGCAAGCTGGCCAGCACGCTCGTGCCCGCCGTTGATGGCACCTTTGTCTGGATGTTCTTTGCAAGCCCGCTGCCCGGTGGCTCGCGCATCACCGTGCACCTGGACGGTGGGCTGATACGCGCCGCCGCCGATGGCGCCTTGCTGGACGCCGACAACAATGGTGAGGCCGCCGGCGTGCAACGCGTCAGCTTCACTACCGTGAGCCGCAGCGCCGTGGCCGGCACGCGCATCATCGGCAAGGTGCTGGACCCGGGCCCCGACTTGAAGCCGATGAGCTTTGACGACATTCGCCGCGGGCCCGACGGCGTGATCCACACCGCCGACGACGTGTTCTTGCTGCCGATCGCCCATGCGATGGTGTTCATCCTCGGCCAGGAAGATCGCGTGATCTTCACCGACGCCAACGGCGAGTTCGAGTTCAACGAGGTACCGGCCGGCGACCTGAAGCTGGTGGTCGATGGGCGCACCGCGACGAATGCACCGGCCGGCGTGTTCTTCCCCGAAATGGTGATGGATGCCGCGATCCAGGCCGGTGTCACCAACACCATGATGGGCAGCATGGGCGCAGTCGAGGAACGCCTTGCCAACACCACCCGGCGCGAGATCTATCTGCCGCGCGTGCCACTGAGCGTGCTGCAAGAAGTCAGCGACACCGAGCCGACCGTGATACGGGTTGATGACCCGCGCGCCGCGCCGCAGCTCACCGACCAGCAGCGCCAGGCGCTCACGCTCAAGATCAATCCGGGGCGCGGCATTGGCTTCGATGGCAAGCCGGTCAGCAATACGAAGCTCGGCGTGTCCACCGTGCCGCCGGAGCTCGTCAAAGACATGTTGCCCGAAGGCGTGTTGCAGCACACCTTCGACATCACCATCCAGGCGCCCGGCGTGGCCACCTTCACCGAGCCGGTGGAGATCAGCTTCCCGAACGTGTTCAGCGCGTCGCCCGGCGCTCAACTGGCGGTGCTGAGCTTTGACCACACCACCGGCATGCTGGTGATCAACGGCACGGCCACTGTGTCCGCCGATGGCTTGAGCGTGGTTTCCGAGCCCGGTGCGGGCGTGCGCGCGCCGGGCTGGCATGGGCTGACCCCACCCGGCGGCTGCGGCGGCTCGGGCGGCCAGCCGCCCGGCCCGGTCCCGCCTGCCGGGGCCGCCGGCCTGCAACACGCGGCGCAGGCGCTGGATGTGATTGAAACCGTGACCATCCACGACCCTATCGCGCTGACCTTTGCCACCGGCGACGGCGGCATGGGCGGCGTGACGCGCCCGGAATGGTTCTGGACCGCGCCGCCGGCCGACCCCAACGCACCACCGAGCCCGCCCCCGCCCCCCGGCTGCGACGTGCCCCAGCACCCCAGCGCGCCCGGCGGCCTGTTGCAGCCCTTCGTCAACGTGAGCATCGACATCGACGGGCCGCTGGACCGCTTCGCCAAGGCGCTCACCAACCCGATTGCGCTGCAGCCGATCAGCAGCACGTTCACCTTGGCGCCGGGCAGCGGCGAAAGCAAGCTGTTCGGCTTCCAGGCCAAGAGCTATGACGAAATGTTCCGCTCGCCGAAGTTCCAGCAGCTCACGGCCGACCAATTGTTCGGCGCCAAGATCACCATCACCGTGATCCAGCAAAAAGCCGGCGAGCTGCTGCGCACGCGCGACGTTTTCACCTACTACCAGTACCGCTGGGTCGATGTGATCGATGCCGACAAATCGCAGAACAAAACCGGCAAGACGGCGGCCTTCATCAAGACCTTGAACGATGGTGCCGGCAACTTCGTGCGCACCAAGGAAGTCCAGGTGCATTTGCCGGCGACCGTGAGCACCGATTTCAGCACCGTGAAACCGTTTTTTGTTGACGGCGCCACCTCGGACGAGTCCACGGTGACTTGGAAGTTCGACCCCGAGGTCGCCAACCTGTTTTTGCGCGAACTGGTGATCAAGGTCAACGACCCAAAACTGCCGCTGGCTGGCCAAGTGGGCTTGCTGGACGCGACCGGTGCCAGCCGCTCCAGGCCGCTTTTCAGCGTCGACCAGGCAGGCTACCGGGCCGAACTCAAACGCTTGCTGCTGTCATTGAAAACGGCGTTCCAAATCAGCGCCGACGGCACGGCGGTGAATCCGCAGGTCGTCTATGCGTTCAAAGGCCATGAGGGTGTGATCACGCCCGCGCCGACCAACGGCGGTGGGTCGATCTTTGTCCTCGCCGCGGGTGCTAGGTTGAATATTGACTACATCCCCGTGTCGGCGCAATTCAAGGCCGAGTATGCGGGCTTCATGCCGGCCGACCGTAAGCCTGGCCCCGACGGCATTGCCGGCTCGACGGACGACGACTTCGACGCCGCGCAGCTCGCTGCGCTGGATACGCGGCTGAGCAATGAGTCCAGCTTGCTGCTGACCGAGGTCCGAGCCAACTTCACGCCCGCCGTGGGCGATGCGATCACCTTCCAGGCCTCCAATACCGGGGCCGACGTGAGCACCTCGTGGGGCGACCAGATCGACCCGGCCGACGGCAGCCAGGTGTTCGGGCTGTCGAACAAGGCCGACTATTCGATTGCCGACATGCGCAATGACATCGGCACCCAAGGGCGTGTCGATCCGGCCACCGGCAACCGCTTCACCAAACCGATTTCCGATTCTGCGCAGATCTGGGCCTTGTCGGAGTTCCTGAACATCTCGCTGTCGGGCACCACCAAGATGGCGGTGGGTCTGTCGACCCGGCACACCAATCCCAATGTCAAACTAACGCAACTGGTTGCCGACTCGCTCAGCCATGAATTCGGCCACCACCTGGGCCTGAACGAAGGCTATCTGTCGGGTTTTCGGGATGCACGCGATATCGGCGGCACAGCCGGAATTCGCGCCAACGCCGACGCCACGCCCTATGGCGACATCATGAATGCTGGCGGCGATGCTGACGGCAATCAATGCTTCAAATACCCGATCACAAATTTGCTCAAATCGGCCGTGGGCATCGCCCCCGATGGCGGTGCGGCCATGCTGGACACCTTGAAGTTCTGGCGCGATCACTTCAATCTTCAGAACGACCGCCACCCCGGTCATCTCGGCGACAAAAATGGCTATCGCGATGTTGAAGCGGTGCCGCTGACGACGCCCGAGATCACGCTCAGCACCGGTGCCATCGATTATTTCGGTCTGAGCTTGGATACCCTGCCATTCGACTCCGTGGCGGCCGACAGCAGCGCCGACACGCACAGCGAGGTGGCGATTCAGATCGTCAACGGCGGCGTGGCGCCGCTGCTGATCAATGCGCTGCAGCTCGGCGGTGGCAAGGGCTTTGCGCTCATCAATCCGCCGCCGGCCGGCACGTCGATAGCGCCCAAAGACCGGATCAGTGTGAACTTGCGTTTCGACCCGACGAAAGAAGGCGACGCGCAAGACAGTCTGACGATTGACTCCAACGCCGGCACCGTGCCGCACTTCGTGTTGAAGCTGCAAGGCACGGGCTTGCGCGTGGCGCCCACCGCCAGCGTCGCCTTGGGCAACAACAACCTGGGCGGCTTGCGGCCGGGTGCTCCCGCGGTGCAGCGCGACGAGATCTTCACGCTCACCAACACCGGCTTGCAGCCGCTCGTGATCTCGGGTGCGGTGCTGACCGAAGGCGCCGAGAGTTTTTCGCTGCTGGGCCTGCCGGCCGACTTGGCGATCCATCCGATCAGCTTGGCAACCGGTGAGCACCTGAGCTTTGGCGCGCGCTTCGCGCCCGACCATCTGGGCCTGCAACGCGGGTTGATCGAGCTGAGCGCCAACGACCCGCTGCAAACCAAACTGCGCCTGGGCGTGGTCGGCACCGGCCTGGCCGCGCTGCCCACGGTTCAGTGGGGCAAGAACTATTTCGCGCTGCAAAACCCCGAGCAGCCCGAGGTGCCGCCGCTGCGCGCGATCAGCGACGACAACGGTTACTTCAACTTCTTCCTGGCCGCGAGCACGCCCTACCACGTGGTCGGCTTCGACCCGGCCACCGGGCTGGTGGCGCACGGCTACGGCCGCACCGCGATTGGCGGCAAGGGCACCGACTTGACCTCGTCAATGGTGTTCCTGGCCAGCACCGAAAAAGACAGCGACTACGACGGCCTGCCCGACGATGTGGAATTCGCCATCGGCTCCAGTGCAATCCGGCGCGACAGCGACGGCGACGGCGTGGATGACTTCACCGAAGTCAAGCAAGGCGGCGACCCGCTGGGCGCCCTGCGTATCCCCACCGGCGTGGCGAGTAGCACCGCGCTGCTGGGCACGGCCGAGGCCGTGGCGGTGTTCGGCTCGATTGACGGCAAGGCGGCGCTGACGGCGCTGCTGGCCACCGGCACCTACGGCCTGGCCGTGGTCGATGCCTCGCAGTTCAGYACGTTGAAAATACTGTCGCAACTGAAGCTGCCCGGCAACAACACCGATGTCGCGGTCGATGCAGCGCGCGGCCTGGCCGCCGTGGCCGGCAATGAGGCCGGACTGCACATTGTTGACATTGCCATTCCCGCTGCGCCGCTGCGCGTGCAGACGGTGCCCTTTGGCAGCAGCGTCAACCGCGTCAAGCTCAGCGACGGCATCGCCTATGTCACGGCCGGCGCCAGCGTACACAGTGTGGACATCAACACCGGCGAGCGGGTCAGCAGCTTGGACTTGGCCGGCAGCACCTTGCTGGACATCGCCGTGTTCGGCAGCACCGCCTGCACGGTCGATGCGGCCGGCGTGCTGCGCACCCTCAATATCGCCAACGCGAGCTTGGCGGCGCTGGGCGCGTTGACACTGCCGGCCGCAGGCGGCCAGCTCTTTGTCGGCAACAGCGTCGCCTATGTCGGCGCGGGCAATGGCGTGGTCGGCGGGGGCTTTTCCACCGTCGATGTCTCCAACCCCAGCCTGCCGGTGCTGCTCTCGGGCCCCGACAACACCGTCGTGGCGGGCAGCGCGATCGCGCTCAATGGCTCGGGCCTCGCGCTGGCGGTGGGCGGCAATGATTCGATCGTGGCGGCGTTTCGCTCGCTCGATGTATTCAGCACCGCCGATCCGGCCAACACCGGCAACCTGGTGACGCGCATCAACCTGCCGCAAATGCCCAAAGACCTGGCCCTGGCCGGCGGCCTGGCGTTTGTGGCCGATGGCAGCGGCGGGCTGCAAGTCGTCAACTACCTGGGCGCCGATGTGCAGGGCGTGGCGCCGCAGGCAGCCATCACGCTCGAAGCGGTCGATGTTGATGCCAACCAGCCCGGTGTGCAGGTGCAGGAGGGCCGCGTCGTGCGCGTCCTGGGCAACATCAGCGACGATGTGCAGGTGCGCAGCGTCGAGCTGCTGGTGAATGGCCAGGTCGCTTCGGTGGCCGTGGCCTTCCCGTTCGAGTTCACGGCCCAGGCGCCGGCCATTGCGCTGGCCGGCAAGCACCTGACGCTGCAAGTGCGCGCCGCCGACACCGGCGGCAACGTGAGCTTGTCCGAACAGCTCGCCCTGGACGTGGTGCCCGACACCTTGGCGCCGCAACTGCTCTCGGCCAGCGTCGATGAAGGCGCGCGGCGCTTCTTCGTGCGCTCTATCGACTTGCTGTTCGATGAACCGCTGGACCTGCAGCGCCTCACGCCCAGCGCGGCCACCCTGGTGCGCGCGGGCGCGGACGGCAGCTTCGGCACGCCCGACGATGAACCCGTGCCGTTGGGCCAGGACACGCGCAAGCACGGCCAGCTCATTTCGCTGCTGCTCTCCGGCTTGCTGGCGCCCGGCAGCTACGAGCTGCGCGTGGACGCGGCGCAAATCGCCGACCTGGCAGGGAATGTGCTGGCCGCGCCCATCGTGCGCCACTTCACCGTGCTGCCGGCCAACACGGTGCGGGCGCTCAGCGGCAGCGCCGCAATTGCAAACGCCCCGTCGGCCAACCCGGGCCAGCAGATCGGCGTGGTCGTGCCTTTTGATCCGGACACGGCGCGCATGTCCTTCAAGACCGTCGATGCCGCCGGCACAGTCAGCAACCTGGTTGTGAATGTGTTTCGCAACGACGCTGCGGCCCGCATCGCCTTCTTCAATGTGCCGCTGAACGCGCTCACCGGCGACGCGGAGGTGTTCAAACAAGTCGGCAGCGTCATCACCCATTTCGACGACGGCACTTTCCCGCTGCAAATCGTGCCCACGGTGCGCGACGTGCAAGTGGTGTCGGTGGCGGCCGACGGCACGAGCGCCCAAGTGCTGGTCAGCGGCAGCGGCTTCGTTGAAGGCGCCAACACCGAGTACCGCTTTGGCGCCACCAGCGTGGTGGACACGAGCACCAGCGCCGGGCCTGACGTGCAAAGCGACGGCACGGCGCGCCTGACTGTGCCGCTGAGCGCCGCTGCGTTCGGCCCGGTCAACGTCACGACGGCCGGGGGAAGCAGCGCGCCCTTCAGCGTCAACCTGACAGGTCTGGAGGCCAGCGCGTTGTCGGGCACGCCGGCCGGCCCGGCGCTGGCTTCGGCCAACGCGGGCCAGGCCATCACCTTGGTCGGCCAGGGCTTGAACACCAACACCGATGTGCTGCTGCGCTTTACCGACATCAACGGCGCGCCCAGCACCGTGCGGCTCAGCCCGGTGGCGGCCAGCCTGGACGGCAGCCGCGCGAGCCTCGTCGTGCCCGCGTTTGCCAACGGCGTGGTGGCGCTGCAGATCTTTGGATCTGCGAACCAGCCGCTGCTGCAAATCGTGCCCACACTCAGCGGCGCGGACATTCAAAGCCGCACAGTGCTGCTGGGCTCGGGTTTTGTTGAAGGCAATGCCAGCTACAGCTTTGCCGGCGCCACCGTCAGCGACAGCTCGCTTGATGCCGGCAACCACATCGACGTGTTCAATGACGGCGTGGATCAAAACCGCCTGGTCAATATCGACCGCACTGCCTTGCCTGCGCACGGCCTGGGCAATGTGAGCGTGACCACCGCGGCCGGCAGCAGCGCCGCGTTTGCGCTGAACACGCTGCGCGTGAACCTGCCGCCGGGTGCCGGCATCGGCGACGTGGCGGTGGACCCTGCCAGCGCCCAGCTGTGGGTCAGCGACCAAGCCAGCCCGGCGCATTTGCTGCGCCTGGACCCAGCCACCGGCCAGGTATTGCAAACCATCACGCTGACGCCGGCCTTCGGCTCGATCAACCCGTTCAACAACATCGGCCTGCAGCAATTGGCCGCGCCGATGCTGCTGGGCAGCGGCAACGTGCCTGCGGGCAGCTTGCTGGTATTCAACGGCAACATCGGCGGGCCGGATCGCGTTGTGGCGGTCGATCCGGCCAGCGGTGCGGTCATCACGAGCCTCGCCTTGGACGCTCGCTATGGGCTCAATGGCGCTGTCTTCAACCCGGCCAATGGGCACATCTACCTGACCGAGACCGGTGGCCCGGGCAACCGCATCATCGAGCTGAGTGCGGCCAGCGGCGCGCAGCTGGCCGCCATCACCGCGCCCTTCAGCGTGCTCAACGCTGCCGGCCTGGCCATTGACCCGAGCAGCGGCCACCTGTGGCTGGGCACGGCCAACGGCGGGTCGCTGCTGGTCGAATACCGCATCGACGGCACCGGCCAGCTCAGCGAACTGCGGCGCCTGGACGCGAGCGCACAAAACCTCAACCAGAACGAAGTTTCGGGCCTGTCCTTCGCGCCCGACGGCGCGCTGTGGGTCGCGTCCACTCAAGCCGAGCTGTACCGCATCGACATCCACGCAGCGGCAGCGCCCCCGGCGAGCTTGAGCCAGATCGTTGCCGGCGCGCGCGACGGCGTGCCGGCCAACGGCACCCAGGCCTCGGCCAACGTGGGCCAGGTGATCGAGCTGATCGGCGCCCACTTCACGGCCGCCACGCGCGTGCTGTTCAACACCCGCGGCAACGACGGCAGCACCGACGTGGCGGTGCAGACGCCGCTGATCGTCAACGCCAGCGGCACGCGGCTGCAAGTGCTGGTGCCCGACACGGCCGCGAGCGGCGACGTCAAACTCGACGGCCAAGCCGGCGGCATCCGCCTGCAAATCGTGCCGACCCTGAGCGGCGTCGAGATTGGCCGCCCCGGCGCCGATGATTTGTTCAGGCTGCGCGGCTCGGGCTTCATGGAAGGTGCTTTGACGGTGCGCATCGGCGGCATTGACTTGGTCGATGCCGACAGCGTGCTGTCGCCGCTGGACGTGACTGGCCCGCGCAATGACACCCTCGACGTGGTGGCACCGCGCACCTTGGACGGCCCGATCCGCATCACGACCGAAGGCGGCTCGGCCGAAATCGCCGGCGCCCCGATCGCGCCCCAGCCGATCGTCGGCTTCACCGCCATGACCGCCACAGCCAGCGCCGGCACCCCCGCCAACGCCAATGCGCCCTCGGCCGTGAATGGCCAGGCGATTGCGCTGCACGGCCAGGGCTTGGCCACCATCAACACCTTGGTGCAGTTCCAGGCGCGGGACGACAGCGGCACGCTGGGCACCGTGACCTTGAGCGGCATTGCCAGCGCCGATGGCAAGACCTTGACTGTGGGCGTGCCGTCGCTGGTGCGCAGCGGCCTGGTAACAATCCTGGGCAGCGGCGTGAGCCTGCCGCTGCAAATCGTGCCGGTGCTGCGCGGCATCGGCGGCCAGGTGGCGTCTGGCCAGGCGATCGTGCTCGAAGGCTCGGGCTTCAACGCGCCGGACCTGAGCGTCACGATAGACGGGCGCGCGGTGACAGGCTTCACCGTGCGCACCATCGTTGACGGCATCTTCGACTCGTCCGCCAGCAAGCAAGTGCAGCAGCTCTTGAGCTTGACCGTGCCGGCCGGCGTCGGTGCGGGCGTGGTCGTCGTGTCCAGCAGCGGGGGCAGCAGCAGCTTGAGCGCCGCCTCGCGCCACGTGACGGCCATCAATGCCACAGCCGCCAGCGGCAGCGCGGCGCTGGCGGCACTGTCTTCGGCCAACACCGGGCAGAGCATCACGGTAGCGGGCAGCGGGCTGGTGGCCAATGACCGGCTGGTGTTCACGACCTTGAGCAGTTTCGGCAACCTGTCCGAACTGACCGTCACCACCACGGTGAGCCTTACCGACCAGACGCTCACCGCCATCGTGCCCACCAGCGCCCACACCGGCAATGTGCGGCTGGAGCGCGACACCAGCGGCCTGCTGCTGCAAATCGTGCCAACGGTGATCGACCTGCAGGTCGAATCGGTGTCGACAGACGGCAAGTCGGCATCGGTGCTGCTGGAAGGTACCGGCATACTGGAAGCGGCTGACACCGAGTACCGCTTCGGTACGCTCAAGCTGCTGGACCGCACCCGCACTGCCGGCCCCGAGAACCTGGGCCGCTTCACGCGCGTGGTGCTGCCGCTGAGCGACGCCGCCTTTGGCCCGATCAGCGTCAAGACCATCGGCGGCACGAGCACGCCCTTCAGTGTCAACGTGGCCAGCGTGAACGCGGCCGCCCCGACCGGCACACCGGCCGACCCGGTGCAGGCATCGGCCCATGCCGGGCAAGCCGTCAGCCTGAGCGGCCAGGGCTTGAGCACCGCCACCGACGTGCTGCTGCGCTTCATCGACGGCAATGGCAGCCTGGGCATGGTGAAGCTCAGCCCATCGTCCGCCGTCGCAAACGGCAGCAGCGCCAACCTGACGCTGCCCGCGCAATTGAACGGCGCCTTCGGCGTGCAGGTGTTCGGCTCGGCCAGCCAGCCCTTGCTGCAAATCGTGCCCACGCTCACCAGCGTGGACATTCAAAGCCGCATCATCGTGACGGGGACTGGTTTTGTTGAGGGCAACGCCAGCTACCAGTTTGCAGGCGCCAGTGCCAACGACACACCGTTCGACCCGAGCGTCCATATCGAGGTGACGAACAACACCAGCGCCAGCATCGACCGCGTCGCGCTGCCGTCACACGGCCTGGGCCCGGTGAGCGTGAGCACGGCCGGCGGCCGCAGCGCGACGCTGGCCCTGAACACGGTGCGCGTGAACGTGCCGATCGGCAACAGCAGCTTGGGGGATGTGGCAGTCGACCCAGTGAGCGGCCATTTGTGGGTTAGCGACCAGGCCAGCCCGGCTCATTTGCTGCGCATCGACCCGGCCACCGGCCAGACCGTGCAAACCCTGACCTTGAGTGCCGCCTTCGGCTCGATCATCGTCTTCAACAACATCGGCCTGCACGTGCTGACGGCCGCCATGACCCTGGGCAGCAGCACCGTGCCCGCGGGCAGTTTGCTGGTGTTCAACGGCAGCGTGAGCGGCAACGACCGCGTGCTTGCCGTCGATACCGGCAGCGGCGCGGTGATTGCAACCCTGAATCTCGATGCGACCTACCGGCTCACCGGCGCCGCCTTCAACCCGGCCAATGGCCATATCTACCTGACCGAAAGCAATGGCCCGGCCAACCGCATCATCGAGCTGAGCGCGGCCAGCGGCGCGCAGCTTGCCGCAGTGACCGCGCCGTTTGGCGTGCAGACGGGCGCCGGCCTGGCCATCGCGCCTGCCACCGGCCACCTGTGGTTTGGCTCGGTCAGCAGCGGCGCGCTGCTGGTGGAGTTGCGCATCGACGGCACCGGCCAGCTCACTGAGCTACGGCGCCTTGACGCGAGCACGCAAAACCTCAACCAGAACGAAATATCGGGCCTGTCTTTCGCGGCTGACGGGGCGCTGTGGGTGGCCTCGACCCAAGGCGAGGTCTACCGCATCAACACTTGAAGCAAATCAACCCCCCATGAGAACAGTTTTCAAGATCAACAATGGCGGGGCGCCAGCGCCGCCTCGCAACGGCTGCAACACCGCCGTAAGCGGAAGTTAGCGCTTCACTGTCGACCGGCCGCAACCGCTGCAAAGCGGCCCTCTGGATGTTTGGCTCTGCTGTGAACCGCTCGGGGATGCTCATCCAAAACTGACTCACGTAAGACCCCGGAGTGTTAATCGCCGAAGCTGGATGTGCTGGTGACTCGACCGATCGCTGGGCCTCCAAGGACCCCCTCGCCGGTGCCCATCCTTGGATGCATCAGAAGTGAGGCGATTGCCGATGGTGTCGTTCGAAGAAACTTGTCGGATTCAAGAATAGATGCGACCACAACGCAATTAATGCGACTGAAGCTTCTCCATCGACTAATGGCACCGGACGCGCGTTCATTCACGTTGTCGTCGGCTATGCGCCGCGGGACTATCACCTAACCTTAGACCGACGCGGGGTTGAAGGCAGATGCCTCTCCTGTTTGCGGAGGTGGTAATTCGTGGGTAGCGAGAGCAACCGCGTCATACGTCCTCAGCTTTCTCAGCTGCCTTGCCTCGCAACAACTCTCGCAGTTCTTCGACGACGTGCTTGAACGGCTCTTTGAATCCTTTGTCAAGGTTCTCGATCCCTTTGGCAACGAGGTAGAGCAGGCCTAGCAGCAGTGCCCACGCCGCCCACCCGCTCTCCGCACCCGTCGCGATCTTCTGCACGGAGAGGTATGCCGATGCGCAGCCACAGACGATCTCGGTTGTGCCGAAGACAACCAAGCTGTAGCTCTTCACAAAATACGCGGCCACCCCACCGAAGAAGAAATACACGGGCAGGCGCCAAGACTTGCCGGGCTCGCTGACGTAGCCGGCGAAATCCTTAGCGTGCGGGAACACGACGAAAAATACAACGAGCACGCCAACGGCGGTGCAGATGGTTAGCGCGACATTCGTCTGACGAGCGCGGGCCCTTTCGCGCCGTTCGTACCCGACCGGATCACGGTCGCGTTCGCGTTGAGCCTGCTCAAGACGTTGGCGTAGCGCTTCGGCGCGACTCTCATCTGTATGCATGTGACGGCTCTCTTCAGATGGATTGTCAGTGCCGCCATTGTGCGAAGATTGTCCAGCCCGATGTCAATCCTCCAAGAGATGCCGCGCATCGCTCTAGGGATGAGCTGATCAATTCAATGTCTGGAGCCGACAGCTTCTCTGCGAATGCATTGCACCGCGGCGAGCGCACGTTTGCGTGGATTTCGAATGATTGGCGAGCTCGTCTTAACCTTCAGGGCGCACTGACCCCTGCAGGCCTGAGCAGCGGCCTCTTGGCGATCATGAGGTTGGCCAGCGCGAACAGGCTGTACATGCGCGCCCCGTTCTTGGCCAGCCCGCGATAGCTGACCTTCTTGTGGCCG
>NZ_JBFUGW010000013.1:0-49986 GCF_056402735.1 Rhizobacter sp. P3_C12 | reverse complement strand
CGCTGCAGCTGCGCCTGAAGGCCGGCAGCCTGCCGCCCGCCGAGCTGGCGGCGCAGTTGCGCGCGGCGGTGCGTGCGGCGCGCGAGGTGCCGGGCGCGCAGCTCTTCATCAACGACCACTGGCGCGAGGCGCTCGACCTGGGCGCCTACGGCCTGCACCTCGGCCAGGAGGACATCGCCACGGCCGATCTCGGTGCGATCCAGGCAGGGGGGCTGCGCCTGGGCGTCAGCTCGCACACGCCGTTGGAGATGTGCCGCGCGCAAGCGCTGCGGCCGTCGTACATCGCGATCGGGCCGGTCTACCCGACGACACTGAAGGCGATGGCCTACGAGCCGGTGGGGGTGGAGCGGCTGGCACAGTGGGTGTCGTGGCTGAAGCCGGAACATCCGGTGGTCGCGATCGGCGGCATCAGCCTGGAACGCGCGCCGCAGGTGGCGGCCACCGGCGTCGATTCGATCGCGGTGGTCAGTGCGCTGACGCAGGCGGCAGATCCGCAAGCGGTGGCCGCGTCATTCGTAGCCCGGATGCCAATCCGGGTGCGGCCGTGATGTGACGAACCATCCCCGGATTGGCATCCGGGCTACGGCTTCGGTTCCGCGACGAAGCCGATGCGGTTCAGCCCGGCCTTCTGCACGGCGCCGATCAGCTCGGCGACACGGCCATACGGCACCGTGCGGTCGGCGCGCAGCTGCACCTCGGTCGCAGGGTTCTTCTGCGCCGCCTGGGCCACCTGGTCGGCGAAGGCGACGGCATCGACCGGCTTGTCGCCGACGAACAACTGGCCCTGCGCGTCGATCGCGACCGCGATGAAATCCGGCGCCTCGTTCGGCGTCGCGGCCTCGGCGCGCGGCAGGTCGAGCTTGAGGCTGCTGCTCATCAGCGGTGCGGTGATCATGAAGATCACCAGCAGCACCAGCATCACGTCGATCAGCGGCGTCATGTTGATGTCGCTCATCGGTGTCGGCCCGGCCGTGCGTTCGAGGCGACCGAAGGCCATGGCCTGTCCTCCGCTCAGGCCTGCGCGGCTGCAACGGCCACAACAGCGTCGCGGCTGTGGTCGATCATCATCTCGCGCAGGTCGTGCGCGAAGCCTTCGAGCTCGGCCTCGCACGCGCCGACGCGCTTGCCGAACACGTTGTAGGCCAGCACCGCGGGGATCGCGACCGCCAGGCCCGCGGCCGTCATCACCAGCGCCTCGCCGACCGGGCCCGACACCTTCTCGATCGTGATCGAGCCGCCCGCCGAGATGCTCAGCAACGCGTGGTAGATGCCCCAGACCGTGCCGAACAGCCCGATGAACGGCGCGGTGCTGCCGATCGATGCGAGCAGCACCTGGCCGAACTGCAGCTGCGCGAGCACCGCGTGCAGTGCGTCGCGCAGGCGGCGCGTGAGCTGCGATTCGAGCCGGCCGAGGCCTTCGAGCGTGCCGGCCGGCGGCGTGGCGATCGCGGCATCGAGCAGCGGGCGCAGCACGGCTTCGCGGTCGAATGCGGCCAGCTGCTCGCGGCCGCCATCGAGCGTGGGCGYGGCCCAGAACGCCGGCACCGCGCGGGCGATGTCGAGCCGCGCGCGGCGCAGCAGCCAGCCCTTCCAGAAGATCAGCACCCAGGCGCTGACCGACATCAGCAACAGCAGCGCCGCGACGCTGCGCGTGATCAGGTCGCCCTGCAGCCAGAAGTGTTCGATGCTCGTCATGCGGTGTTCAGAGGCCCAGCACGTCGTTCATCGAGAACAGCCCGCTCGATCGCGACGCGAGGAAGCGGGCCGCCCGCAGGCTGCCCTGCGCGTAGGTGACGCGGCTGGAGCTCTTGTGCGTGATCTCGATGCGCTCGCCGGTGCCGGCGAACAGCACGGTGTGGTCGCCGACGATGTCGCCGCCGCGCACCGTCGCGAAGCCGATCGTCGACGGATCGCGCTCGCCGGTGACGCCTTCGCGGCCGTAGACCGCGCAATCCTTCAGGTTGCGGCCCAGCGCCTTGGCCACCACCTCGCCCATCGCCAGCGCGGTGCCGCTCGGTGCATCGACCTTGTGGCGGTGGTGGGCCTCGATGACCTCGATGTCGTAGCCCTCGTTCAGCGCGCGGGCGGCCAGGTCGAGCAGCTTGAACGCGACGTTGACGCCGACGCTCATGTTCGGCGACATCATGATCGCGAGGTGCTTGGCGTGGTCGGCGATCGCGGCCTTCTGGTCGTCACTGAAACCGGTGGTGCCGATCACCGCCTTGACGCCCAGCTCGCGGCACACCGCCAGGTGGGCGAGCGTGCCTTCGGGGCGGGTGAAGTCGATCAGCAGCTGGGCGTTCGCGAGGCCGGCGCGCAGGTCGTCGGTGATGGTGACGCCGCTGGTGCGGCCGAGCCAGGCGGTGGCGTCGTGGCCGAGGGCCGGGGTGCCGGCGCGATCGAGCGCACCGGCCAGCACGACGTCGTCGGCCGCCGTGACGGCCTCGATCAGCATGCGGCCCATGCGGCCGCTCGCGCCTGCAACGGCAATGCGCAAGGGACTGGCGCTCATGAACGCTCGAGCGGCGGGTAGCTGCGGATCGGGCCCTCGGGTGCCGATGCGGCGGGCTCGGGCGGCTTCGGCGGCACCGGCAGCGCCTTCAGCTGCTCGTCGGTGAGCGCGAGCGGCGGTGCGTTGCGCGAGGTCTTGAAGGTGTCGATCGATTGCACGAACTCGCGTTCGCCTGGCAGTTCGGGCGCGTTGATGCTGGCCATCTTGTCGCCGTCGAACAGCACGACGACGCTGCGCTGTTGCGGCTCGGCGCCCTGGCGCTTGATCGTGAAGACGTAGTCCCAGCGGTTCGCGTGGAAGGTGTCGGTCAGCAGCGGCGAGCCGAGCACGTCGCGCACCTGGGCGCGGGTCAGGCCCGGCTTCACCAGCGCCACCTGCTCCTTGGTCAGCACGTTGCCCTGCACGACCTCGACGCGGTAGGGGGTGATGACGCCCAGGAAGTTGTCGGAGGATTGCAGGGAGCTGCAGCCGGTGAGCGAGCCTGCAGACAGCGCGGCGCCAGCGGCGGCCAGCGCCAGGAACGGGAAAGAACGCATGGTGATGTGCGTGCGCGCCGGGAAGCGGGCATCAACCTCGATATGATTCGGCGATTCTAGCGGGTGGCTCCGGCCGCCCTGCCCTTGCAGCGCCACCGAGATTTGCCATGTCCAATGCCGACGAACTCAAGAGCAGCGGCCTGAAGGCCACGCTGCCGCGCATCAAGATCCTCGATGTGTTCCAGAACACCACGCAGCGGCACATGACCGCCGAGGATGTCTACAAGGCCCTGCTGCTCGAAGGGGCCGACATCGGGTTGGCGACGGTGTACCGCGTGCTGATGCAGTTCGAGCAGGCCGGCATCCTGTCGCGCAACCATTTCGAGTCGGGCAAGGCGGTGTTCGAGCTCAACGAGGGCAAGCACCACGACCACCTGGTGTGCCTGGACTGCGGCAAGGTCGAGGAGTTCTACGACGCCGAGATCGAGAAGCGGCAGAAGAACATCGCGCACACGCGGGGGTTCGAGTTGCAGGACCATGCGCTGGCCCTGTACGCGGTTTGCACCAAGAAGCACTGCGAGAACAAGAAGTAGATCTTTCCTGCCCGGGGGGGTGTTCACTGCGTGAGGCTGCTGCCGGGTCTCGCCCCGGCGGGCGAGTCACTTTCATTTGAGCCCAAATGAAAGTAACCAAAGCAAAGGGCTTTGAAAACCATACGGTTCGTTCAGTCTGGCTGCGGACAACACGGCCGCTTCGGCTGCACATCCACGTTCATTGGGATTGTTGCTCTCCCGCTCCCCCCGACTCGCTCGCTTCGCGTCGCATCGTCTTGCACCGGCGGTCGCCGCAGCCACTGCGTCATCCCGGCGATGCGCAGCGAGCTGGGTGGAGAAGAACGGCCAACAATCCCAATGAACGTGGAGCCCCAGCCGAAGTGGCAGTGTTGTCCGCAGCGGGACAGAACGAACCGTATGGTGTTGTATTGAAGCGCCTTTGCTTTGGTTACTTTCATTTGGCAAGACAAATGAAAGTGACTCGCCCGCCGGGGCGAGACCCGGCCCCCCCGCCCGGGCAGGGCGATCTCACTCAAGTTCTGGGTTCTGCATCGCCCGCTGATGCCTCTCGATGAACTCGCGATACGTATCGATGCCACGCAACTGCAGGATCGTGTTGCGCACCGCCGCCTCGACCAGCACCGCCAGGTTGCGCCCCGCATCCACCGCAATCACCACCTTGCGCACCGGCACGTTGAGGATGTCCTCGTTCAGCGGCTCATAGGGCAGGCGCTCGAAGTCGCGGTCCAGCGTCTCCTTGCGCACCAGGTGCACGATCAGCTTCAGCCGCATCTTCCGGCGCACCGCGGTCTCGCCGAAGATCGCCTTGATGTCCAACAGGCCGATGCCACGCACCTCCAGCAGGTTCATCAGCAGCTCCGGACACCGCCCTTCCAGCGCCGTCTGCGAAATGCGGAACAGGTCGACCGCATCGTCGGCCACCAACCCGTGCCCGCGCGAGATCAGCTCCAGGCCCAGCTCGCTCTTGCCCAGGCCCGATTCACCCGTCAGCAGCACGCCGACACCCAGGATGTCCATGAACACGCCGTGCCGCGTCGTGCGCTCGGCAAACAGCTGGCTCAGGTAGCCGCGCACCACGTCGATCACATGGCCTGCCGATTCGTCGGTGACGAACAGCGGGATGTCGGCGCGGTCGCACAGCGCCACCAGCCGGTTCGGCGGCACCTGCTTGTCGGCAACGATCACCACCGGCGGCTCCAGCGTCACGATGCGCTGGATGCGGCGCTCCTGGTCCTCGGGCGATGCATCCTGCAGGTAGGCGACCTCGCGGCGGCCGACGATCTGCACGCGGTACGGGTGGATGTAGTTCAGGTAGCCGACCAGGTCGGCCGCCGATTGCGCGTTGCGCACCGCCGCCTCGTCGAAGCGGCGCTCCGGGTGGGCGTGGCCGGCGATCCATTCCCAGCGCAGCGCCGGACGGTGCTCCTCGAACAGCGCCTCCGCACTGATGACCGACGGTTTCACGCGCCGGCCCCGTCGCAGCCCGCAGACGGGGTCATGCCACCGACTTCAGCGGTTCCCAATTGGAGATCAGCTCGTGCACGCGCGCAGCCGGGGCCTCGCTCTTCAGGCGCTCGCGCAACTCGCGCTCGCTGAGCATCTCGGCGATCTCGGAGAGGATCTCGAGATGGCGCTGCGTGGCCGCCTCGGGCACCAGCAGGAAGATCAGCAGGCTGACCGGCTCGTCATCGGGCGCGTCGAACGGAATCGGCTGCTGCACGCGCACGACGGCGGCCAGCGGATTCTTCAGGCCCTTGATGCGGCCGTGCGGGATCGCGACCCCATGGCCCAAGCCGGTGGAACCCAGGCGCTCGCGGGCGAACAGGTTGTCGGTGACCGTGGCACGCGCAATGGCGTGCTGGTTTTCGAACAGCAGGCCCGCATGCTCGAACGCACGCTTCTTGCTGGTGGCCTCCACGTCGATCAGGACGTTGGTCACGGGGAGAATGGCGGCGAGTCGATTCATCGGCGGGTCACTTCTGGCCTCGGATGGAGGCATTCATTCGGCGATGTGCCACAGCGGTATGCCGTGTCAGTCTTAACGGGAAATTATAGAAACCGGGTTGACGGCGCAAGGTCGGACGGCCCCGCCGAAGGCCAAATTCTGCACGCGACGCTGCATTGCAGCAACGTAAGGGCCCGGTTCGAGGGGGTCGACGCACCAAGTGCGGGCGAAACCTTGCCGAAACCCAACCGGAATCTGCGCCGGCCGAAAGAAAAAGCGGCCCGCAGGCCGCTCGACGGTCGCATCCGCGGATCGCACCGCGGGTGGCGGATTCACAAGGTCGCATCGATCCGCTTGGCAGCCACATGGTGGTGGTCCTGCAGCTTGTCCTTGTGGCGGCAGACCTGCCGGTCCAGCTTGTCCATCAACTGGTCGATGGCAGCGTAGAGGTCTTCGTGGCAGTTCTCGACGAAGATGTCCTTTCCCTTCACATGCAGCGTGACTTCAGCCTTTTGCCTGCGTTCCTTCTCCTTCAGCTTCTCGACGGATAGCAGTACGTTGATATCCACCACCTGGTCAAAATGGCGCGTGATCCGATCCAGCTTGGTGAGAACGTACTCACGGAGTGCTGGCGTCACCTCGAGGTGGTGTCCGCTGATCGTCAAATTCATGAGATCTCCTTTCGCAGGGGTGGGGGGAAGCCGGGAGGGGGTCGCCGTGAACGGCATGGGGCGATGCGTGAGGAGAGGGTGGACCGGGAGGTCGTTGAAAACAGTGTGCACCTGCCCGGGGGGTGTGACAAGCTAAAGACACCCGCAAAACCCTGGTATCGGGTGCTCCCGCTGGACGCGGCGCGGCAGGCGTGAGAAGGTCGACGTTTTCAGCGATGTGATAATCCGCCGTTGACCTGAACGACTGCCGGAGCCCTTGCATGCTGAATGTGTTCACGCTGGTCAACGGCCGGCTGTTTCAGGAAGAGATCGCGAGCGCCGACACGCTGGCCCACGTGACGCCGGTGTGGGTCGATCTCGAAGCGCCCACCCCCGAGGAAAAGAGCTGGATCGCCGAGCATTTCGGCGTCACCATCCCCGAGGACGTGGTCGACGACGACCTGGAGGAATCGGCCCGCTTCTACGAAGAAGACAACGGCGAGCTGCACATCCGCTCCGACTTCCTGATCGATGACGACGAGACCCCGCGCAACGTGCGGGTCGCCTTCATCCTGCACAACAAGGTGCTGTTCTCGATCCACGGCGAAGACCTGCCGGTGTTCCGGTTGCTGCGCCTGCGGGCGCGCCGCATCCCGGCCCTGATCGAGGACGCGAAGGACGTGCTGCTGAAGCTCTACGACGCCGATGCCGAGTACAGCGCCGATGCGCTCGAGGGCATCTACGACAGCCTGGAGGCGGTCGGCGCGCGCGTGCTGAAGAAGGAGATCACCGACAGCGACGCCGCGCTGGTGCTGGCCGCGATCGCACGCGAGGAAGACCTGAACGGCCGCATCCGCCGCAACGTGATGGACACGCGGCGCGCGGTGAGCTTCATGATGCGCAGCCGCATGCTGAACGCCGAGCAGTTCGAGGAGTCGCGCCAGATCCTGCGCGACATCGATTCGCTGGACAGCCACACCGCGTTCCTGTTCGACAAGATCAACTTCCTGATGGACGCGACGGTCGGCTTCATCAACATCAACCAGAACAAGATCATCAAGCTGTTCTCGGTGGCGAGCGTCGCGCTGCTGCCGCCGACGCTGATCGCGAGCATCTACGGGATGAACTTCAAGGCGATGCCGGAGCTGGACTGGTCGCTCGGCTACCCGTACGCGCTGGTGCTGATGGCGCTCAGCGTCATCGCCCCCTTCTGGTACTTCAGGCGCAAGGGCTGGCTCTGAGGGTGGACTCGCCTGTCGGCTGAGACCGTCGACCAGCGCGGCCAGGGCCGCGGGCCCTGGCCGGGAATAAAAACCGCTGCACAGCGCCCCGCGGCGAAGGAGGGAGGGAGGAGGGAGGAGGAGAACCGCCTCGGGATTTCAGCCTGCGGAGCAGGCCGGCTGTGCAACGCAAGAACCGGATCCAGAGACGTGCTGCAGGCATTCGCCCCGGCGCGTCTCTGGAGGGATGAGACGCCCAGTGTCCGCGTGAGTTCCGTCATTCATCGAAAAAAAACATGTCCCGATGTGACCCGCCACCGGGCGTGGCCGGTGGCGGTGACATCGAGGCGGCGTGCCGGGCCCATCACTTCGCGCCGAGCTGGCGTTCGATCTCGCGCACGAAGGCCGCGTCGTCCGGCTCGACCGTGCTGGCGAAGCTCTGCACCGCGTTGCCGTCGCGCGAGACCACGTACTTGTGGAAGTTCCACTTCGGCACCGCGCCGGTCCGCCTGCGCAGTTCCACGTACAGCGGATCGACCGGCGCGCCGCCAGACTCGGCCACGCGGGTCTTCGTGAACATCGGAAATTTCACGCCGAAGGTGTTTTCGCAGAAGTCGGCGATGTCCTTGCTTGAGCCCGGCTCCTGCGCGCCGAAATCATTGGAGGGGAATCCCAGCACGACCAGCCCGCGGTCGCGGTAGCGCTGGTACAGCGCCTCCAGGCCCTTGTATTGAGGCGTGAAGCCGCAGAAGCTCGCGGTGTTGACGATCACGACGACCTGGCCGGCGTACTGGCACAGGTTCTGCGGCTTCTCGTCCTGCAGGCGCAGCGCTTGCCGGTCCAGCAAGGCCGGGCAGGCCGGGGCCGCCGAAGCGGCCACGGGTGCCAGCAGCGCGCCGGCGAGCACGGCCCAGGCCAGGGCGCGGGGGAGTCGGAAGTGGTGGAAGTGGCTCATGAGGTGGGCTCGTTCAAGTCAGGATGGGTGTCGATGTCAACGAATCGCTCAATTTTGTCGTCATTGTCCGGGTTTGCCCTGGACAATGTTGAACTGCCCGGGCCGCTTGTCAACCCGGGCGCGCCACGATGAAAGGCCCCACGCTGTCGATCGCCGCCGTCGAACGCGACACCGGGCTCAGCAAGGACACCTTGCGGGTCTGGGAGCGCCGCTACGGCTTTCCGCTGCCGCAGCGCGATGCGCTCGGCGAGCGCTCGTATCCGCTCGACCAGGTCGAGAAGCTGCGCATCGTGCGCCGGCTGATGGATGGCGGGCACCGGCCGGGCCGGGTCGTCGGGATGCCGATCGACGAGTTGCGCCGGCTCAGCGAGAGCAGCCCCGAACCGGTGCGCCGCGCCGCCGCGGCCCGGCCCGTCGAGCCGGTCGCACCGGCCTTGCTCCAGTACCTCGAACTCGTTCGTGCCCATGACCTGGCCGCGTTGCGACGCCTGCTGACGCAGGCCCAGCTGAGCCTGGGCCTGGCCCGCTTCGTGGTGGAAGTGGTGGTGCCCCTCAATACGCTGGTCGGCGACGCCTGGATGCGCGGGCAGCTGGAGATTTACCAGGAGCACGCCTGCACCGAGGTGCTGCACGGCGTGATGCGCCAGGCGCTGTACCTGCTGCCGCCGCCGCCGGCCGAGGCACGCCCGAACGTGCTGCTGACCACCTTCCCGGGCGAGCCGCACGGGCTGGGCCTGCTGCTGGCCGAGGTGCTGCTGGGTGTGGACGGCGCGCACTGCACCTCGCTCGGGCTGCAGACGCCGCTGTGGGACACGGTGCTGGCGGCCAGGGCGTTCCGGTCCGACATCGTCGTGCTGGCCTTCAGCGGCGCCACCAACCCGCAGCAGGTCACCGACAGCCTGGCCGAGCTGCGGACGAAGCTCGCGCCGGAAGTCGAGGTCTGGGTGGGTGGTGCGGCACCGGTGCTGCACCGGCGCACGCCGGCCGGCATCACCGCGCTGGCGACGCTCGGCGACCTGCAGGGGGCACTGAGGCGCTGGCGCGAACCAGCGCCGCGATAACCTTCATGTCGTCTGTCATGTGACTGACTGTCACGATGGCCCGTCTAGAATGCCGCCGGACTTCCACAGGCCCTACCATGCTTTACCCCGAACTGTTCAAGCAACTCGAGGCTGTCCGCTGGAACATGGACACCGACATTCCCTGGGATCAGTTCGATGGCAGCCAGCTCAGCGAAGAGCAAGCCCAGACCATCAAGATGAACGCGATCACCGAGTGGGCGGCGCTGCCGGCCACCGAGATGTTCCTGCGCGACAACCGCGATGACAGCGATTTCTCCGCCTTCATGAGCGTCTGGTTCTTCGAGGAGCAGAAGCACTCGCTGGTGTTGATGGAGTACCTGCGACGCTTCCGGCCCGACCTGGTGCCGAGCGAAGACGAGCTGCATGCGGTGCGCTTCGAGTTCGACCCGGCACCGGCGCTCGAGACGCTGATGCTGCACTTCTGCGGCGAGATCCGCCTGAACCACTGGTACCGCCGCGCCGCCGAATGGCACAGCGAGCCGGTGATCAAGGCCATCTACGAGACGCTCGCGCGCGACGAGGCCCGCCACGGCGGCGCCTACCTGCGCTACATGAAGCGCGCGATGCAGAAGTTCGGCGACGAGGCGCGTGCCGCGTTTGCGAAGGTCGGCGTGCTGATGGCCAGCGCCCGCCGCACCGCGCAGGCGCTGCACCCGACCAACCTGCACGTGAACGTCAAGCTGTTCCCGCGCGACACCATCCAGAGCCGCCTGCCCAACCCCGAGTGGCTGGAGCAGTGGCTGGACCGCCAGATCCAGTTCGACGCGGTCTGGGAGACCAAGGTCGTCGAGCGCATCCTGCACAACATGAGCCTGCTGATGGAACGCAGCTTCGCGAGCGTGCAGGAGCTGAACCGCTTCCGCAAGGAAATGACCGCCGCGCTGACCGCCGCCGCCAAGGGCGGGCCGGGGACCCAGCCGGCGTGATGGGCCACGGCCTGCAGCGCGACCGGGTGGCGTCCTTTCTCGACAAGCTGTGCCCGCGCGAGCAGCTCGCGGCACGGCTGGCCGCGCTGCCGCGCCCGCTGGTGTTCACGAACGGCGTGTTCGACATCCTGCACCGCGGCCACGTCAGCTACCTCGCGCAGGCGCGCAAACTGGGCGGCAGCCTGGTGATCGGGCTGAACAGCGATGCGTCGGCGCGCCTGCTCGGCAAGGGCCCCGACCGGCCGCTGAACGCCGAGACCGACCGCGCCTGCGTGCTCGCCGCGCTGGAGAGCGTCAGCCTGGTGACCCTGTTCGATGAGAAGACGCCGGTGGCGCTGCTCGGCGAGGTGCGGGCCGACCTGTACGTGAAGGGTGGCGACTACGACATGGAGACACTCGAAGAGACGCGGCTCGTGCGCAGCTGGGGCGGCCAGGCGCTGGCGATTCCGTTCGTCGACGGCTACTCGACGACGGCGCTCGTGAAGCGCATCCGCGCCTGAACGCCTGATCAGGCCTTCGCGGGCCGGTTCACCACCGCGATCCCGATCGCGACACCGGCCAGCGCCACCACCAGTCGCGCGGTGATCGGCTCGCCGAGCAGCCACAGCCCGAGCAGCAGCCCGAACACCGGCGTCAGCAGCGTGAACGCGGCCAGCCGCGTCGCGGGGTAGTGGCGCACCAGCCAGAACCACATCAGGTAGCTGGCCGACGTGACGACCACCACCTGGAACGCGAGCGAGCCCCAGGCGAGCGGCGACAACGCGTGCGGCAGCGGCTGCCCGCCGGCGAGCGCGACCAGCGTCAGCAGCACGCCCGACACGCCGAGCTGGTACAGCAGCGTCTTCTCGGCCGAGGCGCCCGACAGCCGGGTGCCGCGGATCGCCAGCGTGGTCGCGCCCCACAGCACGCCGGCCGTCACACCGAGCGCGTCGCCGATCCACTGCTGCGCGCCGACGGCCGGCTGCGAGAAGCCCTCGGCGAAGGCCCACGCGACGCCGGCGAACGCGGCCACCAGCCCCCCCACCTGCACGCCCGACAGCCGCTCCGATTTCGCGATGAACGGCATGCCGAGCGCGACGACGAACGGCGACAGGTAGATGAACACCACCATGCGCGACGCGCTGGTGAACTGCAGCCCGAGGAAGATGCAGACGAACTCGGCGGCGAACAGCGCGCCGGCAAGCAGGCCGCCGGCCAGCGTGCCGTCGCGTTCGAACAGCCGGATGCCGCGCCAGCGCGACCACAGGAACACCAGCAGCGCGCCGCCCGCCGAGCGCAGCGCCGCCTGCTGCAGCGGCGGCACCTCCGGCAGCGCGGCCTTCGCGGCGACCTGGTTCAGCCCCCACAGGAAGCACAGCCCGATCAGCGAGGTGACGGCCAGCGTATCGAGCGCGCTCTTTCGTTCAGTCATCGAATCCGGTTCCGGCAGGACGGCGCTGCAGGCCCGCGGCGGCCAGCGCGCAGGCGACGCCGACGACCAGCCCGCAGGCATGCGCAATGGGGGCGACGCCGATGTCCCAGCCGGCCGTGTGCTGCACCGGCCCGAGCCACGGCGACTCGCTGAACACCTTCGCGCACAGGCCCGCGAGGACCGCGCCGCCGATCCAGCGGTGAGGGCGCGGCACGCGCAGTGCCGTCAGCAGGTGCACCGCGACGATCGCCACCGCCGCATGCAGCACGCCCGACAGCCCGCCGTAGTGGCGCAGCGCCGGCTGCAGCAGCAGCGCGAGGTGAGTCAATGGCCAGGCCGCGAACCAGGCCGCGCTCATCGGCCACGGCACGCGCGCCGACAGGCCGAGCGCCGCGACCAGCACCAGGCCGAGCAGGTTGGCGCCGAGGTGCAGCAGGCTGAAGTGCACGAACAGCGCCGTCCACCAGCGCCACGGTTCGGTGGCGGCGAGCCCGGGCTGCCAGTCGAGCACCGCCTTCGGCACCGCCTGGGCCGCGAGCGTCGCGAGGAAGATCGAGGCCGACAGCAACCCCCACGCCCGCCCGGGCTGTCGCAATGCGCGGGGACCTTGGGTGATCAAGCGCCGGCCGACGCGGGGAACACGGCGGCGCACAGCGCGAGCACCGCATCGCGGTACGCAGCCAGCGGCGCCGGGTCGAACTGGGTCGGCTGCTCGTCGAGCCGCGCCCGGTGCTGCGCACGGCGCAGCTCGCGGTAGGCATCGGCCGCCGCGCTGCCGACGCCGGCTGGCAGCAGCCCGCAGACCTCGGCGCGCTGCAGCAGCGCGATGTTGCCGACGTTGTCGAGCAGCTCGGGATGCGCCGCACCATGCGCCAGCACCAGCGTCTGCACCGCGAACTCGGCGTCCATCATGCCGCCCGCGCTGTGCTTGACATCGAACAACGCGCCGCGCACCGGATGGGCGCTGCGCACCTTCTCGCGCATCGCCTGCACCTCGGTGCGCAGCGCGGCGGGGTCGCGCGGCGCGCACAGCACCGCGCGGCGCACCGCCTCGAAGCGCGGCGCCAGTTCGGCGTCGCCGGCGCAGAAGCGCGCCCGCGTCACGGCCTGGTGCTCCCAGGTCCACGCGGTGTTGCTGCCGCGGCCGCGCTGGTAGTTCTCGAACGAGGCGAGCGAGGTGACGAGCAGGCCCGAGCTGCCGTTCGGCCGCAGCGCGGTGTCGATGTCGAACAGCTCGCCGGCCGCGGTGCGCAGCGTGAGCCAGGTGATCAGCTTGCGCACGAAGGCGGCATAGACCTCGGCGGCGCGGTCGGTATCGGGCTCGTCGCTGTCGTCGTAGAGGAACACCACGTCGAGGTCGCTGCCGTAGCCGAGCTCCTTGCCGCCCAGCTTGCCGTAGGCGATCACCGCGAAGCGCGGCGCCGGCCGATGCCGCAGCTTCAGGTGGCCCCAGGCCCAGTTCAGCGCGCACTGCAGCGTGGCATCGGCCAGCGCCGACAGGTCGTCGGCCACCTGCTCCACCGTGATGTGGCCTTCGACGTCGCGCACCAGCGTGCGGAACACCTCGGCATGGTGGGCGCGGCGCAGCGTGTCGAGCAGCGATTCTTCGTCGGCCTGGCCGGAGCGCTCCCAGGCCTCGTGGCGGGCCTCCAGGTCGGCGATGAACTCGGTGGCGTCGAAGCGGCCGTGCAGCAGGCGCTCGTCGGCCAGCTCGTCGATCACGCCCGGGTGCTGCATCAGGTAGCGCATCGGCCAGCGCGCCAGGCCGAGCAGGCGCAGCAGCCGGTTGTGCACCTCGGGCCGCTCGACCAGCAGCGCGAGGTAGCTCTCGCGGCGCAGCAGCGGCTCGACCCAGTCGACGAAGCGCGCCGCGGCGTCCATCGTGCAGCGCCGGTCGCCGACGGCCTCGACCGTGCGCGTGATCAGGCGCGCCAGCCGCACCTTGCTGTCATCGCGCAGCGCGCGGATCTTCGGCTGGCCGCACCAGCTGCGCACGCGGCTGGCGATCTCCGGTGGCAGCTTCTCGATGAATTCCTCGCTGTCGACCGGCTGCGGCGGCGGGCCGCAGGTCTTGCAGCTGCCGGCCTTCTTGCCGGGCGGGCAGGCGCCGGGCGCCTGGCCTTCGTGCAGCAGCGCGTCGAACTCGAGCGCGACCATCTCGCGCGCCGCGCCCAGCAGCTCGAGCAGCTCGCACGAGACCTTGCCGCAGTGCAGGCCCATGCTGCGCGCGATCCAGTTCAGGTCTTCGTCGGCGGTCGGCAGCAGGTGCGTCTGCTGGTCGTCGAGGAACTGGATGCGGTGCTCGATGCGGCGCAGGAAGGTGTAGGCCTCGGCCAGCCGGTCGGCGCTGGCCGGCTTCATCAGGCCGCCGGCGGTCAGCTTGGCCAGCGCCTTCAGCGTCGAGCGGGTACGGATCTCGGGGRACTGCCCGCCGCGCACCACCAGCAGCAGCTGCACGATGAACTCGATCTCGCGGATGCCACCACGCGACAGCTTCACGTCGTTCGCGCGCTCCGGCCGGCCGGCGGCGCGGCGCTGCGCCTCGTCGCGCACCTTGCGGTGCAACTGGCGCAGCCCCTCGAACACGCCGTAGTCGAGGTAGCGGCGGTAGACGAAGCTGGTCACGGTGGAGCGCAGCGCGAGCGCGCGGCCGTTGCGCACGCTCTCGCGCGGTGCGACGACGCGGCTCTTCAGCCACGCGAAGCGCTCCCACTCGCGGCCCTGCACCAGGAAGTACTCCTCGAGCATCGCGAGGCTGACGACCGGCGGGCCGGAGTTGCCGTTCGGCCGCAGCGCGAGGTCGACGCGGAACACGAAACCGTCGTCGGTGGTGTCGCCGATCAGCGCGTACAGGCCGCGCGCGAGCTGCGAGAAGTATTCGTGCGCGGTGACCTGCTGCGGCCCGGTGGTCTCGCCGTCTTCTTCATAGACGTAGACCAGGTCGATGTCGGACGAGACGTTCAGCTCGCGCGCCCCCAGCTTGCCCATGCCGACGACCCAGAAGTCGATGCGCCGGCCGTCGGCGTTCAGCGGCGCGCCGTAGCGCTGGTCCTGCTCGTGCTGCGCCTGCGCGATCGCGCGGTCGAGCGTGGTCTCGGCCAGCTCGGTCATCGCTCGGGTGATGTCCTCCATCGCCGCGCCCTGCTCGATGTCGAGCACGGCCAGGCGTTCCAGCACCAGGTGGCGGGCGACGCGCAGCGCGCTCGGCAGCGTGCGCTCGGTGGCCAGCAGCGCGTCGATCAGCGCCTCGATCGGCTCGCGGGTCGGCAGGCCGGGCGCCAGCAGCGACAGCTCGGCGCCAAAGCGGCGGCGGATCCGCTGCACGAAGCGGCTGTGCTCGGCGAGTGCCGGGCCGGGCGTCGCGGGTGCGGCCGTCGCGGCATGGGAGGCCGGCGCGCCGAGGGTGGAAGACTCGAGAGCCATGAGACGTTGCTGCCCGTGTCAAGGAAGGCGGTCGGATTCTGCCCCAGCTGCTATTCCTGTGACGGGCGCAGGCCCGGAGTCCGACGTAAGCTGTGGCGTTCCGGCCTTCACGGCGTGAGGAAGGCCACATTCTTCAGGGAAACCCCGATGCTGATCGCCGCACTTCAAACGGTCTCGACGCCGCGCGTCGACGAGAACCTGGACCATGCCCGCCGGCTCATCGCGCAGGCGGCCGCGGCCGGTGCCCGGCTGGTCGGGCTGCCGGAGTACTTCTGCCTGATGGGCCACAGCGACCGCGACAAGCTCGCGCTGGCCGAGGCGCCGGGCGACGGGCCGATCCAGGCGATGCTGTCCGAGGCGGCGCGCAGCCACGGGATCTGGATCATCGGCGGCACGCTTCCGCTGCGGACCGGCAGCCCCGAGCTCGCGCTCAACGCGAGCTGCGTGTTCGCCCCCGACGGCACGCTCGCGGCGCGCTACGACAAGATGCACCTGTTCCGCTACGACAACGGCCGCGAGAACTTCGACGAGGGCCGCGTGCTGCAGGCCGGCAGCGAGCCGGTGACCTTCGACGCCGACGGGCTGCGCGTGGGCCTGAGCATCTGCTACGACCTGCGCTTCCCCGAGCTGTACCGCGCGATGATGTCGCCGCCGTGCGACCTGCTGGCGGTGCCGGCCGCCTTCACGCACACCACCGGCCGCGCGCACTGGGAGCTGCTGCTGCGGGCGCGCGCGGTCGAGAACCAGTGCTACGTGATCGCACCGGCGCAGGGCGGGCTGCACGAGAACGGTCGCCGCACCTTCGGCCACAGCCTGATCGCCGATCCGTGGGGCGAGGTGCTCGCGATGCGCGAAGAGGGCGAAGGGGTCGTGATGGCGACGCTCGATCCGGCGCGGATCGCGCAGGTGCGGATGCAGTTGCCGGCACTGACGCACCGGCAGCCGAGGTGGATTCCGGCCTGACGAAGCAGGCCGCGCAGCGGGTCACGGAGCCAGCGGAAGCTCGCTGCGCAGACGATACGAGCCGGTCACCGCCGGCACGCCGCTGCAGGAGAACTCGAAGTCGACGGCCAGCCGCTCGAGTCTCAGCAGGTCCAGTCCGGAGGACGTCGTGCCCAGCGCGACGTCGAGCAGCGTGAAGCGTCCCGTCAGGTCGTCGCACGCGGGCATCGGCCACCAGAGGTCCATCGACGCCGTCGAGCTTCGCTTGAAGATGTTGACCGGCGCATCGTAGGTGCCCGGCGCCAGCGGCACGCCGGGCGGCAGCGTCAGCACCAGCGTGCCCTGGAAGCTGGCGGCTGCTTTCGCGAACTCCGTTCCGACCGGCGGGATGCGGGTCCGCAGCACGTCGGTCGGGACGCCCGCCGTCATCATCTCGGCCGTGGCCATGTCGGCCGGCAATGCGACGAGACCGTCCGCGCCGCGCGCCAGCCAGTCGGCGGAGCGGGCCTTCACCTGCATCAGCATGGCGCCGGCGGCGGAAGGCACGACCTGCAATCGCACGCGGTCGGTGTCGACCACGCCCGCGGCCGTCGTGATCGTCACCAGCATGTCGGCTTCGAACGCCGCCGCGCCGGGTTGGGGCGCGACGTCGACACTGGCGTGCGCGGCGTCGGGTGTCACGTTCAAGGGCGCGCCGTTCAACTGCCGCCATGCGTACGACAGCACCGGGTCGGCCCCGCTCGACAGGCTCGCGCCGGCCTCGAGGCTCACCGGCCTGCCGGCGAGCACGACGCGGCCGGTCGGGGCCGACACGCTGGCGACGGCTGCGTTGTCGACGACCAGCCGGAATCCCGTACCGGCCAGGACCTGCCCGCGGGTGCCCGCCAGCGGGGCCTGCGGCGGAAGCTGCACCAGGTACTCGCGCCCCGGCTGCAACTGCGTCGGCAGGTGCAGGACCAGGCTGGATTCGACGGTCTCGGCGCGGGCGGTCACGATCGCATCGCCCCAGTCGTAGTCGCCCTCCTTCGGCTCGCGCACCAGGCTGACGTCGAACGATGCCGGCGTCAATGCGTGCGAGAAGTGCAGCGATGCCTCGCGCCGCTGTGGCGCGACGGGCACGGACGCCGCGCCCATCGCCCAGAGGGTGTCGAACTGGATGTCCTTGACGTTGCCATAGGCGCCCGGCAGGTCGCCCGCATGCCACCACGGGAAGCCGGTGACCATCCGGAACCACGGCATGGCCTCGTTCAAGCCCCAGGAACCACGCAGCGTCGCCAGCTGCCGGCCGTCCTCGGCACTCACGCCGAGCGACGTCGATCGCGCCCCTGTGACCATGAGCTGGCCCTCCGAGGGGTAAGTGTCGAAGTAGGCGAACAGCGCCTGCGGGGTCGACAGCTGGACCTGGCCCTGCAGCAGCCCGCTGGACAAGGTCATCTGCATCGTGGTCGCGATGCCCGAGCGCTGGATCAGCTCCTCCCTGGAGACGAGCATGCCGGTGATCCGGTCGACCGTGGGCGTTCCGCCGCTCGTCCCCGCGAACTCGAGCGGAACGGCATCGTCGGAGCGTTCCGAAAATCCCTGGCGCAGGCCGTCGCTCCAGGACTCATGGTGGAGGGCCCCCGTCCACGAGAACGTGAAGGTGCCCGAGGTGTGCTGCAACCCGCTTCCAGTCAGCTCGACGAACGCAGCGGCCTGCTTGCCGGCAGGCGGCGCTTGCAGGCTCAGGCGCGCAGTTCCGGTGAAGACCGCGGCCGTGGCCGGCAGCAGGCAGTGGTACAGCGTGACCTCGATCGTGTCGCCGGCATCGACGGTGCGGTTGGCGTTCGCATCGCTCCAGTGCAGCGTCCGCTGGCCGCCGCCCATGCAGCTCACCTGCGTCTCCTCGCCGACGGGTTCCTTCAGCCAGCGGTCGACCTCGTAGCCGAGGGTCAACAGGGATTCCGCATAGCTGACGGGCAGTTCGATGGCCGCGGAGGCCTGCGCCTGCTTCTCCAGCGCCAACGGCGTCATCCACTGGTTGCCGGACGAACCGACGTCGGCGCCGCCACCACCGCCGCCGCAGGCGGCCAGGATCGCCACGGACATGGCGGCGAGCCAACGGCTCGCAGGGCGAGCGCGTCGCAGGATCTGGATCATGAGGCCCCTCCTCCGGGCTGGTTTGCCGCGTATTGTCGCGGAGCCCGGGGCCGGATTCAGTTCAGCTCGTTGCGCCGCGGCAGGTCTGCGCCGCGCCGCGAGCAGGTGATGGCCGCCGCGCGCGCCGCGAAGTTCAGCGCATCGGCCAGCTGATCGCTGCCCAGCGCCGCGATCGCCTGGCCCGACAGCGCAGCCCGCTCGGCCAGCCAGGTCAGCAGCGCCGCCTGGAAGGTGTCGCCGGCGCCGACCGTGTCGATCACCGTCACCACCACCGGCTGCGCCTCGGCCTGCGCGCCGGCCGTCCAGCCGATCGCGCCCTTCGCGCCGCGCGTCACCACCACCAGCGTCACGCCGGCCGCGAGCCACTGACGGGCCAGCGCCTCGTGCGCGACGCCCGGGTACAGCAGCGCGAGATCCTCGTCGCTGACCTTCAGCAGGTGCGTGCGCGGCAGCATCCACTGCAGCTGCTCGCGCCAGCGCGCGACCTCGGGCTCGACGTTCAGCCGGATGTTCGGGTCGTACGAGATCAGGCAGCGCCCGTGCTCGCGCTCCACCAGCGCCCGCAGCGTGCCCGCCACCGGCTCGACGATGGTGTTGAACGAGCCGACGTGGATCACCTTCGCATCGCCCGGCACGCGCTGCAGCGCCTCGAGCGGCACCTCGCGGTCCGCCGCGCCGTGGCCATAGAACGCATACGACGGCACGCCGGCCGCATCGAGCCCGACCAGGCCGAGCGTGGTCGGCGCGCTGCTGACGTGCAGCGCCCGCGTGTCGACACGCTCCGCCTGCATCGCCGCCACCAGCCGCTCGCCCAGGAAGCCGCTCGACACCCCGCCGAAGAATGCGACCGGCTGCTCGAGCCGCGCCAGCCCGACCGCGACGTTGAACGGCGAGCCGCCGATGCGTGCATCCATGCTCACGCCGGTCGGCGTGCTGCCGGTCGAGAACACATCCATCAAGGCTTCGCCACACACCACGAACATCGGACTCTCCAGAAAAAGGGGCCCGCAAAGGGCGCGCCAGCTTGCCCCCGGCGGGCCGCGGAGGCTACAGGGTTTTCCATTAATCAATCAACTTGATTTATTAAACGCCGCTGCCCATACTCTGCTGCGCGCTGCCGATACGCGCTTCCGCATTCCAGACCCTCACAACATCCCGGAGACAAGACATGCGCCTCAAGACCCTGCCGATCCTGTCGTCGATCGCCGCCGCTGCCCTGTTCGCGGCCGGCTCCGCGTCGGTCCACGCTGCCGACCAGCCGATCATCGGCCTGATCACGAAGACCGAGACCAACCCCTTCTTCGTGAAGATGAAGGAAGGCGCCAGCGAGGCCGCCAAGGCCAAGGGCGCGAAGCTGCTGAGCGGCGCCGGCAAGGCCGATGGCGACAACGCCGGCCAGGTGACCGCGATGGAGAACATGATCGCCGCCGGCGCCAAGACCATCCTGATCACGCCGAGCGACTCGAAGGCGATCGTGCCGGCCATCAAGAAGGCGCGCGACAAGGGCGTGCTGGTGATCGCGCTCGACAGCCCGACCGACCCGACCGAGGGCACCGACGCGCTGTTCGCGACCGACAACTACCAGGCCGGCGTGCTGATCGGCCAGTACGCGAAGGCGGCAACGGCGGGCAAGCCGGTGAAGATCGTCACGCTCGACCTGTTCCCCGGCCACCCGGTCGGCGCACAGCGCCACAACGGCTTCCTGAAGGGCTTCGGGCTGGCCGCGCCCGATGCGAAGAGCAACGAACTCGGCAAGGCCGCCGAAGTCGTCTGCATGGCCGACAGCTACGGCGACCAGGCCAAGGCGCAGACCGCAATGGAGAACTGCCTGCAGAAGAGCCCCGAGGTGACGCTGGTCTACACGATCAACGAGCCGGCCGCCGCCGGTGCGTACAAGGCGCTGAAGTCGGCCGGCAAGGAAAAGGGCGTCACCATCGTCTCGGTCGACGGCGGCTGCCAGGGCATCAAGGACGTCGGCGCCGGCATCATCGCGGCGACCTCGCAGCAGTACCCGCTGAAGATGGCGGCGATGGGCGTCGAGGCCGGCATCGAGTACGCGAAGACCGGCAAGAAGCCGAGCGGCTACACCGACACCGGCGTCACGCTGATCGCCGCCAAGCCGGTGGCCGGCGTCGACAGCAAGGACGTGAAGACCGGCACGGACCTGTGCTGGGGCAAGAAGTGATGAAGGGGCGGCTGCCCCCGCTCGCGACGCTCGGCCCCTTCATCGCGCTGCTGCTCGCCTGCGGTTTCTTCGCGACGCAGAACGAACGCTTCCTGACCGGCGGCAACCTGTCGCTGGTGCTGCAGCAGGTGATGGTGGTCGGCGTCATCGCGATCGGCCAGACGCTGATCATCCTGACCGCCGGCATCGACCTGTCCTGCGGCATGGTGATGGCGCTGGGCGGCATCGTGATGACGAAGTTCGCGACCGAGCTGGGCGTGCCGCCGCTGCTGGCCGTGCTGTGCGGCATCGGCGTGACGACGCTGTTCGGGCTGGTCAACGGGCTGCTCGTCACGCGCATCAAGCTGCCGCCCTTCATCGTCACGCTGGGCACGCTGAACATCGCGTTCGCGATCACGCAGCTGTACTCGAACTCGCAGACGGTGACCGACGTGCCCGACGCGATGACGGTGCTGGGCAACACCTTCGCGCTCGGCGGCACCACCAACGTCGCGTACGGCGTGGTGCTGATGCTCGCGCTGTACGGCCTGGCCTGGTTCGCGCTGCGCGAGACGGCCTCGGGCCGCCACGTCTACGCGGTGGGCAACAACCCCGAGGCGACGCGGCTGACCGGCATCCCGACGCAGCGCGTGCTGCTCTCGGTCTACGTGCTGGCTGGCGTGTTCTACGGCATCGCGTCGCTGCTGTCGGTGGCGCGCACCGGCGTCGGCGACCCGAACGCCGGGCAGACCGAGAACCTGGACGCGATCACCGCGGTGGTGCTTGGCGGCACCAGCCTGTTCGGCGGGCGCGGCGTGATCCTCGGCTCGCTGGTGGGAGCGCTGATCGTCGGCGTGTTCCGCAACGGGCTGACGCTGATGGGCGTGTCGTCGATCTACCAGGTGCTGGTGACCGGCGTGCTGGTGATCCTGGCGGTGGCCACCGACCAACTCTCGCGCAAGGGAGCCCGCTGATGTCGATCAATACACAAGCCCCCCTCGTGATGGAGGCCCGCGGCCTCGTGAAGCACTACGGCCAGGTGGTCGCGCTCGACGGTGCCGATTTCGAGCTGCGCGCCGGCGAGATCCTCGCGGTGATCGGCGACAACGGCGCCGGCAAGTCCTCATTGATCAAGGCCTTGTCGGGCGCGACCATTCCCGACGAAGGCGAGATCAAGCTCGACGGCAAGATCATCCATTTCAAGAGCCCGATCGACGCGCGGCGCGCCGGCATCGAGACCGTCTACCAGGATCTTGCGGTGGCGCCGGCGATGAGCATCGCCGAGAACCTGTTCCTCGGCCGCGAGCTGCGCCGCCCCGGGTTCATGGGCAGCGTGCTGCGCATGCTCGACAAGAAGAAGATGCTGGAGGAGAGCGTCACGCGGATGAACGAGCTGAAAGTCGGTATCCGATCGATGACGCAGGCGGTCGAGACGCTGTCTGGCGGGCAGCGCCAGTGCGTCGCGGTGGGCCGCGCGGCGGCGTTCGCGCGGCACGTGGTCATCATGGACGAACCCACCGCGGCGCTCGGCGTCAAGGAGGGCAACATGGTGCTCGAGCTGATCCGCCGCGTGCGCGACAAGGGCCTGCCGGTGATCCTGATCAGCCACAACATGCCGCATGTGTTCGAGATCGCCGACCGCATCCACATCGCGCGCCTCGGCAAGCGCGCGGCGGTGGTCAACCCGAAGAAGATCAGCATGAGCGACACGGTGGCGGTGATGACCGGCGCGAAGCGGGTCGACGAGCTGCCGGCCGACTGCCTGGCCTGAACCCCGGTACCCACGACCCATGCTGAAGAACATCGACCCCGTGCTGACGCCGGCCCTGCTGAAGCTGCTGTGCGAGATGGGGCACGGCGACGAGGTGGTGCTGGCCGACGCCAATTTCACCGCCGAATCGCTGGCCGGCGGCCAGCCGGTGCTGCGGCTGCCGGGTATCGGCATGGCACGGGCCTGCGCGGCCGTGCTGTCGGTGTTCCCGCTCGACGAAGCCGTGCCGCGGCCGGTGGCCTTCATGCAGGTGAGCGGCACGGCCGAGGGCTACCGCTCGGCACTGCAGCGCGAGATCCTCGACCCGCTCGGCGCGCAGTGCGAGGCCGTCGAGCGCTTCGCGTTCTACGAGCGCGTGCGCGGCGCCTACGCGATCGTGCAGACTGGCGAGATGCAACCGTTCGCCAACATCCTCTTCAAGAAGGGCGTCATCGCCGACGCCCTTCGGCCCTGACCGAATGACCGAATGACCGAGCTTCAGGCGAGCCGGCTGCGGCCGCGCGGCTCCAACCACGTGGGCATGCGCCAGTTCAACGAGCGCGTGGTGCTGCAGGCGATCCGGCTGCACGGCGCGCTGCCGAAGGCCGAGATCGCCCGCCTCACGCACCTGACGCCGCAGACGGTGCAGCTGATCATCGGCCGGCTCGAGGGCGACGGGCTGGTCGTCAAGCAGGCGCCGGTGCGCGGCAAGGTCGGCCAGCCGTCGGTGCCGATGGCGCTGAACCCGGACGGCGCGTTCTCGATCGGCATCAAGATCGGCCGGCGCGGCATGGACATGCTGCTGGTCGACTTCACCGGCCAGGTGCGCGAGCGGCTGGTGCGGGCCTATGCCTTCCCCGATCCGCACCGCCTGTTCGACGAGATCGCCGAGGGCCTCGCCGAGTTGCGCGGGCGGCTCGGCCCCGAGCGCGCGCGCGTGCTGCACGGCGTGGGCGTGGCGGCACCGCTGTCGCTGGGCGGATGGGAATCGCTGCTCGGCGTGTCGGCCGAGGCGGCGCAGGCCTGGGCGCTGATCGACATCCGCGCCCGCGTGGCCGCGCTGACCGAGCTGCCGGTGGTGTTCGTGAAGGACACCGCGGCCGCCTGCGTGGCCGAGCTGGTGGCCGGCCGCGGGCGCAGCATGCGCAGCTACCTCTACGTCTTCATCGACACCTTCATCGGCGGCGGGCTGGTGCTGGACAGCCACCTGCGCGGCGGCGTCAGCGGCAACGCCGGCGCGGTCGGCTCGCTGGCGCTGGGCGCGAGCGACGGCCACGGGCTGCCGCGGCAGTTGCTGAGCGTGGCTTCGCTGTTCGACCTGGAGGCGCGCTGGCGCGAGGCCGGGCTGGCCGAGCAGGCCTGGCTGGACGAGCGCGCATTGACGGCGCCGTGGCTGCCGATCACCGAGGCCTGGCTGCGCGACGCCTGCCCCGGCATCGCGCTGGCCGTGCACACGGCGGCCTGCCTGCTCGACCTGGAGGGCGTGATCATCGACGGCTCGTTCGGCCGCGGGCTGCTGGCCGCGCTGCTGCGCGAGCTGTCGACCGCGCTGGACGGCTACAGCTGGGAAGGCGTCGCGCGGCCGGAGGTGCTGCCGGGCACGATCGGCTCGGATGCACGGGCGATGGGGGGCGCGTTGCTGCCGCTGTATGCGAACTTCGCGCCGGACCGGGACCTGTTCCTGAAGCTGGAGCCCTGACGGGTTTCAGCGTGAACCGAACATCATCTGCCGCGCCAGCGCCGACTTGACCGGCTTCAACGCCTGCAACGCCGCCATCCCGAGCCCCCGCGCCGCCCCCGCCCCCGGCAGCTTCCACGTGAAGCTGCGCGCCAGGAAATCGGTCGCGGCGATCATCGCCCAGCGGTCCGGCCCGCGCTGCCACTCCAGGCGCCGCAGCACCTGCGCCACGTCCGCGTTGCGCGACAAGGCCTGCACCAGCTCGAACGCATCGCGCAGGCCGAGGTTCAGCCCCTGCCCCGCCACCGGGTGCAGCGTCTGCGCCGCGTTGCCGATGCGCACCGTGCGCCCGTCGGTCAGCGTGCGCTCGGCGCTCAGCCCGAGCGCGAACCGCTTCAGCGGCGACACCGCGGTGATCGCGCCGACCTCGGCATCGAACATCGTGTTCAGCACCGCCAGCCGCTGCGCGTCGCTCAGCGGCTCGACCGGGTCGTCGGCGGCCGGCACGCACCACACCAGCGAGGCCTGCCCGTTCTTCAGCGGCAGCAGCGCCGCCGGCCCGTGGCGCGTGAAGCGCTCGTAGGCCACCCCTGGCCGGGCGTTCGCGAGCGTCACGGTGCCGACCCAGGCGGTCTGGTGATAGTCGCGGTGCAGCGGCTCGCGCACGCCGCCCAGGCGCTCGCGCGGCAGCTGGCTGAACACGCCGCCCTCGGCCACCACCGCGATGTCGAAGCGCTCGGCAATGCCGGCATCGACCTCGACCCCACCCTCCACCGGCTTCAGCCCCTGCACCGGCTGGCCGAAGCGGCTGAGCAGGCGCTGCGGCTCGCGCTCGCAGGCCGCGAGCCATGCGCGCTGCAGCGGCGCGACGATGCCGCCATAGCTCAGCACCGCGCCGAGCATCGGCACCGCCTCCTCGAGCGCGCTGATGCGCACCGTCGGCTCGCCGACCCAGGCAGCCAGCGCGGCACCGAGCGACGGCGGCTGCTGCGAGACATGCACCTCGACGATCGGCTGCGCCGCATCGGCCTGCCAGGCTTCGAGCCGCTGCAGCAGTTGCACGCTGCCGAGCGACAGCGCGAGCGTGCGCGGATCGCCGGACACGTCCTTGTCGAGCGGCCGGGCATCGAACACGCTGACCTGCGCCCGCGGCAGCGACTGCGCGGCCAGCAGCGCGAGAGCCAGGCCCACCGGCCCGGCGCCGACCACGGCGAGGGTCAGCGGCTTCTCGGATGACGCAGGAGCAGGGCGGGGAGCGGTCATCGGGCACCTCGTGAGCGGCGGTGTGGCGGAAAAGCGGCATTGTCGCGCTGCCGCACGAGGCCATCGCGAAAGGCCTCGGCGTGACATTTCGCACCGATTCGCCACCGACGACCGGCCCGCCGCTGTCCTACCCCCGACTCAGGGCATGGCCGCTTTGGATGCGCGGGGGTACGGTGCCGGCTGCCCCCCTAATTTGCAGCCCCCCAGATGCCCGCCTCCGCAGTACTCGCGCGCCTTTTCCTGCTCCCCGCCATCGCCGCCGCAGGGGCGCTTCTCGGCGCCTGCAGCCCGCAGGCCGGCGCCTCCACCGAACAGGCCGCTTTCAGGATCAACGGCGAGCCGGTCAGCGAGCACCAGCTCGAACTCGTGCTGCCGCGCGCCGCGATCGGCGAAAGCAACGCGCAGACCCAGGCCGCGGGCCGCCTGGCGGTGGCCGACCTGGTGCAGGAATCGCTCGCCGCGCAGGCCGCGCGCAAGGCCGGGCTGGACCGCGACCCGCGCACCGTGCAGATGATCGAGGCCGCGCAGCGCGAGGTGCTGGCCCGGGCCTACGAAGAGCGCCTGGCGGGCACCGCCGTCGAACCCTCCAGCGACGAGATCGACCAGTTCTACGAAGCGCACCCCGCGTGGTTCGCGCAGCGCCGGCTGATGTGGCTGCAGGAGGCGGTGCTGCCGCTGCCGGCCGCGCGCCTCGAGGCGTTGAAGGCCCGGCTGCAGGCCGCGGCGACGCCCGACAAGACGATGGAGGCGCTGCGCGTCGAAGGCGTGCCGCTGAACGCGCGCCAGTTCGCGCTGCAGCCCGAGGAGACGCCGCAGGCGCTGCTCGACGCCCTGGCGCCGCTGCGCGTCGGCCAGTCGCTGGTGCTGCCGCAGGACGGCGGCGTGCGCGTGCTGACGGTGCTGCAGACGCAATCCACCGCGGTGTCGCGCTCGGCGGCCGTCAAGCAGATCGCGGCGGTGATCCGCACCGAACGGCGCCGCAAGGCGGTCGAGCGCGGGCTCGCCGCACTGCAGCAGCAGGCCCGGGTCGAATACCTCGGCCGTTCGATGCAGTGGAGCGCCGCGGCGTCGGCGCCGATCCAGCGCTAGCCGATCCGCCCAGGGGCCGCGCCGCGCGGTTCACCAAAAAGGGGGAGACGAGCGGCCGATGCCGGGGCGTATTATTCGCCGCACTCCGATCCCGGAGCCGGTCGTTTTGCAGGAGCTTCGCGCCATGGGCCTGATGGATTTCATCAAGAAACAGTTCATCGACATCCTCGAGTGGACCGAGTCCGGCGACGGCGTGCTGGCCTGGCGCTACCCGATGGCCGACAACGAGATCCAGTACGGCGGCTCGCTCACCGTGCGCGAATCGCAGATGGCGGTGTTCGTCAACGAAGGCAAGGTGGCCGATGTGTTCGGCCCCGGCACCTACAAGCTGACGACGCAGACGCTGCCGGTGCTCACCTACCTGAAGAACTGGGACAAGCTGTTCCAGAGCCCGTTCAAGAGCGACGTCTACTTCTTCAGCACCCGCCAGCAGATCGACCAGCGCTGGGGCACGACCCAGCCGGTGACGATCCGCGACAAGGACTTCGGCGCGGTGCGCCTGCGCGGCTTCGGCAACTACAGCTACCGCATCGCCGACCCGAAGCTGTTCCACACCGAGATCTCGGGCACGCGCGCGAGCTACACCACCGCCGAACTCGACGGCCAGCTGCGCGCGCTGATGCTGCAGCACATCTCCGACGCGGTGGCCGGGAGCGGCATCGCCTTCCTCGACCTCGCAGCCAACCAGGTCGAATTCGCGAAGGCGCTGCAGGAGGCGACGCAGCCGTCGTTCAACAAGTTCGGCCTGTTGCTCGAGAGCGTCACGCTGCAGAACATCTCGCTGCCCGAGGAGCTGCAGAAGATCCTCGACCAGAAGATCGGCATGGGCATGGTCGGCAACGACATGGGCAAGTTCATGCAGTACCAGACGGCGCAGGCGCTGCCGAAGTTCGCCGAGGGCGGCGGTGGCGGTGGTGGCATCGCCGGCGATGCGATGGGCCTGGGCGCGGGTGTCGCGCTCGGCCAGGTGCTGGCGCAGCAGCTCAGCCACGGGCTGCAGCAGCCGGCGGCAGCGCCGGTCGCGGCAGCCGCCGCGGCCGCTGCGACACCCCTCCGCCCCGACGAAGTGATGGCCACGCTCGAGAAGCTCGGCGACCTGAAGGCCAAGGGCATCCTGACGCAGGACGAGTTCGACGCCAAGAAGGCCGAGTTGCTGAAGAAGCTGGTCTAAGGTCGCCGCTCTTTCTTGGCGACCGAACCCAGCCCACAGCGCGCCTACCGCGCGCCCTGCCCCAACTGCGGCGCCGAGGTCGAGTTCCGCTCGGCCGCGTCGGCGTTCGCGGTCTGCAGCTTCTGCCGCAGCACCATCGTGCGCGACGGCGACGCGCTGCGCAGGATCGGCCAGAGCGCCGAGCTGTTCGACGACCATTCACCGCTGCAGCTCGGTGCGAGCGGGCGCGTGCAGGGCGCCGGCTTCACGCTGGTGGGCCGGCTGCAGTACCGCTACGCCGAGGGCACGTGGAACGAATGGCATGCGCTGTTCGACAACGGGCGCAGCGGCTGGCTGTCGGAGGACAACGGCCGCTACGTGCTCGCGTTCGACCAGCCGCTGCAGGCCGCGGTGCCGGAGGCGGCCAGCCTGCGGCCCGGGCAGCAGCAGATCGTCAACGGCCAGCCGTGGTCGGTCGCGTCGGTCTCGGCCGCGAAGCTGATCGCGGCGCAGGGCGAGCTGCCGGTCAAGCCGAACACGGAGCGCGGCTTCGTCGTCAGCGACCTGCGCAGCACGCGCGACGAGGTCGGCACGCTCGACTACAGCGACCCGGCGGCGCCGAAGTGGTCGGTCGGCCGCTCGGTCGCGATCAGCGAGCTCGCGATGACGGGCCTCGCCGAGCAGGCGCAGAAGACGCTGAAGGCGCGCAGCGTCGAATGCCCGAACTGCGGCACCTCGCTGGAGGTGAAGCTGGCGACGACGCAATCGATCGTCTGCCACCAGTGCCATTCGGTGGTCGACGTGTCGCAAGGCGTCGGCGGCGACCTCGCGCACTACGTGCAGGACAACGGCAGCGAGCCGCAGATCGCGCTCGGCAGCGTCGGCACGCTGGCGCTCGGCGGCAAGGCGCCGCTGCCGTGGCAGGTGGTCGGCTATGTCGAGCGCTGCGAGCTGCCCGACGGCTCCGACGACGAGCAGACCTTCTGGCGCGAGTACCTGCTGTACCACCGCACCGAGGGCTTCGCGTTCATCGTCGACGCGGAAGACGGCTGGAGCTGGACGGCGCCGATCACCGGCGTGCCGCAGCTGCGCGGGGACAGTGCGGTGTACCAGGGCGCGACCTACCGCAAGCTCTACACCTACACCGGGCAGGTCACCTACGTGCTCGGCGAGTTCTACTGGCAGCTCACGCGCGCGCAGCGCACGCTCAACACCGACTACCAGTCCGGCAGCAAGCGGCTGAACCGTGAGCAGACCGGCGACGAGATCGTCTGGTCGGCGGGCGACGCGATGAGCGCCGACGACGTGATGAAGGCGTTCCGGCTCGCTGGCGACCGGCGCGCGGCGCTGCAGCGGGATGCGCTGCCGTCATCGGGCTCGGGCGGGCTGCTGGCCAAGCTCTTCGTCGCGATGTTCGTGATCGCGGTGCTGCTGATGCTGTTCCGCTGCAGCAGCAGCTCGGCCGATTGCAGCGGCCTGCGCAGCACCTACGGCGAGAATTCGCAGGAGTACGCCAGCTGCCTGAACAGCAACCGCAGCGGCGGCGGCAGCGGCTTTCGCACCGGCGGCGGCTCGTTCGGCGGCTTCTCGAGCGGCGGCGGCCACAAGTGAAGACAACCCCACACAGGAGGCTCTCATGATGGGAATCGAATGGATGAAGCCCGGCATCTTTGTCGGCTCCATCCTGTTTGCACTGATCGGCGTGCTGGTCTTCTGGATCAGCTTCATCATCGTCGACAAGATCACGCCCTATGACCTGTGGGCCGAGATCGTCGAGAAGAAGAACGTGGCGCTGGCGATCGTCGTCGGCTCGATGTGCATCGCGATCGGGATGATCGTCTCCGCCGCGATCCACGGCTGAAGGCAGTCTCTCGTCCGTGAGCGACGCAGCGGCCGATCCCCCGCCCCCCACGCCCCCCTCGCCCGGCATCCGCCCGGCCGAGGTGGCGCTGCTCGCGTCCGTCTTCGTCGTCGCCGCCTGCGGGCTCGTCTACGAGCTCGCGGCCGGCACGCTGGCGAGCTACCTGCTGGGCGATTCGATCCTGCAGTTCTCGACCATCATCGGCAGCTACCTGTTCGCGATGGGCATCGGCTCGTACCTGTCGCGCTTCTTCGAGCGGCAGATCATTGCGCACTTCCTGCGCATCGAGCTGCTGGTGGGCCTGGTCGGCGGGTTGATGCCGCTCGCGCTGTTCGCGCTGCAGACGCTGGCCGCGCCGTCGTTCCGCTTCGCGCTGTACGCACTGGTGCTGCTGGTGGGCACGCTGGTCGGGCTGGAGATCCCGCTGGTGATGCGCATCCTGAAGCGGCACTTCCGCGCACGCTACGCCCTCAAGGACCTGGTCTCGCAGGTGCTGACCTTCGACTACCTGGGCGCGCTGGTCGTCGCGATCGCGTTCCCGCTGCTGTTCGTGCCGCAGCTCGGGTTGATCCGCACCGGCGCGTTCTTCGGGCTGCTGAATGCCGCGGTCGCGGTGTGGGCGCTGTGGCTGTTCAGGGGCGAGCTGCGGCGCTGGGGGCTGCATGCGATCGCCTGCGGCGGCGTCATCGCCGCGCTGCTGGCGGCCTTCGCCGGCGCGGAGCGCGTCAGCAGCTGGGCCGAGGACCGCTTCTACGCCGACCGCATCGTCTACAGCGCATCGAGCGCCTACCAGCGCATCGTCGTCACCTCGAGCAGCGTCGGCGTGCGGCTGTTCCTGAACGGCAACCTGCAGTTCCATTCGCGCGACGAGTACCGCTACCACGAGGCGCTGGTGCACCCGGCGATGGCCGGCCACGGCGCGCCGCGCCAGGTGCTGGTGCTGGGCGGCGGCGACGGCATGGCGGTGCGCGAGATCCTGAAGTACCCCGGCGTCGAGCAGGTCACGCTGGTCGAGCTCGACCCGCACATGACGACGCTGTTCGCGCAGTCGCCGATGCTGCGCGCGCTGAACGCCGATTCGCTGCACTCGCCGAAGCTGCGCATCGTCAACGCCGATGCCTTCGCGTGGCTGGAGCAGAACCCGGGTGCGTTCGACGTGATCGTCATCGACTTCCCCGACCCGACCAATTTCTCGATCGGCAAGCTCTACACCACCGGCTTCTACCGGCTGGTCGAGCAGCACCTGAACGCGAGCGGCTATGCGGTGGTACAGACCACCTCGCCGCTGATCGCGCGCAAGAGCTTCTGGACGGTGGCGACCACGCTGGAAGCCGCCGGCCTGCAGGTGACGCCGTACCACGCGCACGTGCCGAGCTTCGGCGAATGGGGGTTCATCCTCGCGAGCCGCCGGCCCTACCGCATGCCGACGCAGCTGCCCGAGGGGCTGCGCTTCATCAGCCTCGGCGGGTTGCCGGCGCTGTTCGATTTCCCCATCGACATGGCGCGCGTGCCGGCCGAGGTGAACCGGCTGTCGAACCAGGTGCTGGTGCAGACCTTCGAAGATGAATGGGGCAAGGTGCACCAGTGAGCGGGCTCCCCGACCTCGACCGGCGCACGCTGCTCGCCGCAACAGCGGCCACGCTCGCCGGCCTGAGCGGCTGCGATGCGAAGCGGCCGGCGGCCTACGGCGGCGAATGGATCGGCGCGCAGCACGAGCGCGGCCACCGGCTGCGCGACGGCGGCCGCACGCTCGCCGAGCCGACGGTGCACAAGCGCGCCGGCGTGATCGTCGTCGGCGCGGGCATCGCCGGGCTGTCGTGCGCGCGTCGGCTCGGCCTGGCCGGCATCGACGACGTGCACGTGTTCGACCTGGAGGACGGCGCCGGCGGCAACAGCCGCGCGCACCGCATGGGCGGCATGGCCTGCCCGCTCGGCGCGCACTACCTGCCGGTGCCGGGCGACGACGCGGTGGAGCTGATCGGCCTGCTCGAATCGCTGGGGCTGCGCCGCAGCGAGGGCGGGCGCGCGGTGTGGGACGAGCGCCACCTGTGCCACAGCCCGCAGGAGCGGCTCTTCATCGACGGCCACTGGCACGACGGCTTGCTGCCGCCGATCGCGGCGCTGCCCGAATCGCAGCGCGACGCGACGCTGGCGCAGTACCGCCGCTTCGCCGAGCTGGTGTCGCTGGCCGGCCCGGCCGGCAGCTTCGCACTGCCGACGGCGCGCACCGCGTGGACGCCGGCGATGCGGGCGCTGGACGGCGTGACCTTCGCGCGCTGGCTCGACGACCAGGGCATCACCGCACCGCCGTTGCGCTGGTACCTGGACTACTGCTGCCGCGACGACTACGGTGCCGGTGCCGCGCAGGTGTCGGCCTGGGCCGGGCTGCATTACTTCGCGAGCCGGCACGGCTTCCATGCGCCGGGGGATGACACGCGCGACGTGCGGGCGCGCGACGACGGCGTGCTGACCTGGCCCGAAGGCAACGCCTGGCTCGCGCAGCGGCTGGCGACGCCGCTGAGCGGCCGGCTGCACGACGGCTGCGTCGCGCTGGCGCTCGAGGAGGGGAAGCGCGAGGTGACGCTGGACCTGTGGAACGCGAAGGCGCAGCGCACCGAACGCTGGACCGCGGCGCACGCGGTGCTCGCGACGCCGCTGTTCATCTCGGCCCGCGTGCTGCGCACGCCGCCGGCGGCGCTGCAGGCGGCGGTGGCCGGGATGCGGCATGCGCCGTGGCTGGTCGCGAACCTGCAGCTGTCGGACGCGCTGGTCGACCAGCCCGGCGCGCCGCCCTCGTGGGACAACGTGCTGTACGGCAGCAGCACGCTCGGGTATGTCGACGCGATGCACCAGGCGACGCGGCCCTACCCCGGGCCGACCGTGCTGACGGTCTACTGGGCGCTGGGCGGCGACAACGAGGCGCAGCTGATCGCGCAGCGCAAGCGCCTGCTGGAGCAGCCGTGGCAGGCCTGGTCGCAGGCGGTCGTGCAGACGCTGGTCGGCGCCCACCCTGACCTGCCCGACAAGCTGGTGCGCATGGACCTGATGCGCTACGGCCACGCGATGAGCATTCCGCTGCCCGGCGTGCGCGGCAGCCCCGCGCTGGCGGCACTGGCCTCAGGCAGCGGCCGGGTGCAGTTCGCGCATGCGGACCTGTCGGGGTACTCGGTATTCGAGGAGGCGTTCTTTCACGGCAACGCGGCGGCGCGGCGCATTGCAGCGCGCCTGAAGGCCGCGTGAAAGGCTAGACCAGCAGCCCCGGCACCTGCGGCACCAGCGCCTGCCGCTGCGCCGTGGCGCTGCCGAGCAGCGCGAAGCCGAGCAGCTGCCCGTCGCCGCTGTGGAAGCGCGCATCGCAGCCCTCGTCGCTGAGCGTCACCGTCCACGCGCCCGAGGCATCGAGCGGCGGCGGGCACACGACGGTCGGGCAGGCCGGCGTCTTCACGATCACCGGCATCGCCGGGTAGACGACAGGCGTCGGCTTGCCGGCGAGCGTCGCGGCCAGTGCGCGGGCCTGCTGCATGATCGGCATCACATAGGGCAGCGTGTGGCCGTCGACCTCGGCGCAGTCGCCCAGCGCATGCACGTTCGGCACGCTGGTCGCGAGCAGCCGGTTCGTCACGATGCCGCGGTTGGTGGTGATGCCAGCGGCGTGCGCGAGCCCCGTGCGCGGGCGCAGGCCCACGGCCGACAGCACCAGGTCGGCGGCGAGCGTGCCGCCATCCTTCAGCGTCAGCGTGAAGCCCTTGCCATCGCGCTGCACCGCCGCGACCGAGGTGTTGAAGCGAAAGCCCACGCCGGCCGTCTCCAGCTTCTCGCGCAGCCGCGTGCTGGCCTGCTCCGGCAGCAGGCGCGGCAGCGCGCGCGGTGCCAGATCGATCACCGTCGGCGCGATGCCGCGCGCGAGCAGGTCGTTCGCGAACTCGCAGCCGATCAGCCCGGCGCCCAGGATCGCGACGCGCTGCACGCCGTCGAGCCGGTCGGCGAAGCGGGCGTAGTCGTCGAGGTCGTTGACCGACAGCACGTCGTCGGCGCCATCGCCGCCGAGCGGCACGCGGATCGGATCGGCACCGAGCGCGAGCACCAGGTCGCGGTACGCGATGCTCTCGCCGCCATCGAGCTCGACCACCTGCGCCGCGGTGTCGATGCGTGCGACGACCGCGTTCGCGCGCAGCGTCGCGTTGAGCTCGGCCGCCATCTTCTCGGCCGGCTTCATCACCAGCGACGCGGCGGTCTTCTTGCCGGCCAGCGCGTTCGACAGCATCGGCTTCGAATAGAAGCCGGCCTGGTCGCGGCTGACGATGACGAGCGGGGTCGTGGTGTCGAGCTTGCGCAGTTCGCGCGCGAGCGTGAAGCCGGCGAGGCCGGTGCCGAGGATGACGATGGGATGTGACATGGGGCGCGGGCCGTGAAAAGCGGTCGCCACTGTAGCAGTGGGGCCGGCGGTTACCTTTGGAGGCAAGCTCCCGCCGCACACTCGCATTGAAATGCCGGAGCCCGGCTCCACGTGGGAATCTCCACCGACAAGGACACACCGGACCATGCTGACCCTCATCATCGTCGTGTGCCTCGTCGGCGCCTTCATCGCCTGGCTGATCGGCGAACCGTCGTGGATCGAGCTGCGCCGCCGCCGGGTGCGCGCCCGCCCGTTCCCGGCCGAATGGCGACAGATCCTGCGCCGGCATGTGCCCTATGTGCGCGGCATGCCGGCCGACCTGCAGTTGCAGCTGAAGAAGCACATGCAGGTGTTCCTCGCCGAGAAGGTGTTCATCGGCTGCGGCGGCCTCGAGGTGACCGAGGCGATGCGCGTGACGATCGCCGCGCAGGCCTGCCTGCTGCTGCTGAACAAGCGCCGGCCGGGCTACTTCCCGAGCCTGAGCCAGGTGCTGGTCTACCCGGGCGCCTTCGTCGTCGACAAGGTGCACACCGGCCCGGCCGGCGTGCTGCAGGAGCAGCGCCAGGTGCTGGCCGGAGAATCGTGGTCGCAGGGCCAGGTGATCCTGTCGTGGCACGACGCGCTGGAAGGCGCCGCCGAGGCGGACGACGGCCGCAACGTCGTGATCCACGAGTTCGCGCACCAGCTCGACCAGGAGAACGGCGACGCGAACGGCGCCCCGTGGATCGGCCGCCGCCACCGCGCGCGCTGGGCGCAGGTGTTCGGCAGCGAATTCGCGCTGCTGCAGCAGCAGGCCGAGCGCGGCGAAGAATCGCTGCTGAGCCACTACGGCGCCACCAACCCGGCCGAGTTCTTCGCGGTCGCGAGCGAGGTGTTCTTCGAGCAGGCGCCGCAGATGGCCGCGCAGCATCCGGCGCTGTTCGCCGAGCTGAGCCGGTTCTACCGCGTCAATCCGCTCAGCTGGTAAGGATTCAGCTGACGGCCGACGCGGCGCGCGCCGCGTCGATCTTGCCGAGCAGCCATTGCAAGCCGGCCAGGTGCTGCTGGTCGTGGCTCGCGAGGTAGTGCACCAGGCTGCGCAGCGTCAGCGCGCCATAGCCTTCGAACACGGCAGTGCGCTCCCACTGGGGCGGCTCGATGCGCCGCAGCAGCGCCATCGTCTGCTCGCGGGCCAGGCGGAACGCCGCCAGCACCTGCGCCGCATCGGCATGCGCATAGCCGCGCTCGATCGCGAGCGCATCGGTGTCGATCGACGCGAGCAGCGGCCGGTCTTCGTCCAGCGTGCGCTGCAACCTCACGTGGTAGCCGTCGATCTCGATGTCGCGCACGTGGCACAGCTGCGCGAGCGGCGACAAGGCCTCGCTCGGCACGCCGTCCCAGCTGTCGGGCACGAAGGTCTCGTACCCGCGGGGAACCTCGGCGTAGAAGGCCGCGAGCTGGTCGGGGAAACTGGCGAGTGCGTTCAGGGTGGCTGCATGCATCTCGCCAGTATGCCGATCAGCTGATCCAGTGCGTGATGAGAATCCCGAACCCGAGGCCGTTGATCAGCATCCCGATCGCGAGGCGGACGGTCTTCATCGTGCACCCCCTTCGGCCAGCTTGCGGGCCACCGCGGCGCCGTAGGCCGGATCGGCCTTCGTGAAGTGCCCGATCTGCCGCTGGCGGATCTCGTCCGACGGCACGCCGCGCATCGCGTTCGCGATGTTGCTCGTCAGGCGCTCCTGCTCGTCGGCCGGCAGCAGGCGGAACAGGTTGCCGGCCTGCGTGAAGTCGTCCGACTCGCCGCGTTCGTCGTAGCGACCGGCCGTGCCATCCAGCGGCCAGCCGGCGTCACCGTGCCCGAAGCCCTGCGGCGCGCTGCCGCCCGCCTGCACCGGCTCGTAGTTCTGCGCGGCGCTGCTGCCGTTCGGGTCGCCCGCGCTGCCGGCCATGCTGCCGTCGCGCTGCTGGTGGTGCACCGGGCAGCGCGGCCGGTTCACCGGCAGGTGCTGGTGGTTGGTGCCGACGCGGTACAGCTGCGCATCGTGGTACGCGAACAGCCGGCCCTGCAGCATCTTGTCGGGGCTGAAGCCCAGGCCCGGCACGATGTTGGCCGGCGACAGCGCGGCCTGCTCCACCTCGGCGTGGTAGTTCACCGGGTTGCGGTTCAGCTCCAGCACGCCCACCGGAATGCGCGGGAAATCCTTGTGCGGCCACACCTTGGTCAGGTCGAACGGGTTCCAGCCGGTGCGCGCCTCCCACGTCGCGGCCTCGGCCTCGGTCATCACCTGGATGAAGACGTTCCACTTCGGGAAGTCGCCCGCCGCGATCGCGCCGAACAGGTCGCGCTGCGCATGGTCGGGGTCGCTGCCGGCCAGCCGCGCCGCGTCCTCGGGCAGCAGGTTCTTGATGCCCTGCTGCGTCTTCAGGTGCCACTTGACCCACACCCGCTCGCCGCCCGCGTTGACCAGGCTGAAGGTGTGGCTGCCGAAGCCGTCCATGTGGCGGTAGCCGTCGGGCGTGCCGCGGTCGCTGAACAGCATCGTGACCTGGTGCAGGCTCTCCGGCGCCTTGCTCCAGAAGTCCCACATCATCGTCGCCGACTTCAGGTTCGTCTGCGGGTCGCGCTTCTGCGTGTGGACGAAGTCGGGGAACTTGATCGCGTCCTTGATGAAGAACATCGGCGTGTTGTTGCCGACCAGGTCCCAGTTGCCGTCTTCGGTGTAGAAGCGCAGCGCGAAGCCGCGCGGGTCGCGCTCGGTGTCGGCGCTGCCCTTCTCGCCGCCGACGGTCGAGAAGCGCACGAAGGTCTCGGTCTGCTTGCCGATCGCGCTGAACAGCTTCGCATGGGTGTAGCGGCTGATGTCGTGCGTGACGGTGAAGCTGCCGTAGGCGCCCGAGCCCTTCGCGTGCACGACCCGCTCCGGGATGCGCTCGCGGTTGAAGTGCTGCAGCTTCTCGATCAGGTGGAAATCCTGCAGCAGCACCGGGCCGCGCGGGCCGGCGGTGATCGAGTTCTGGTTGTCGACCACCGGAATGCCGGAGGCGGTGGTGAGGCGGGAGGGGGTTTGGCTCATGCGAGGGCTCCTGGGTTCGGTGCCTCAGTGTCGGAAAGCCAGGCCTCGCCGTAAATTCAATTGATCAAAGATCAACGATAGCGAATCACAATCGCCCTCACCCACCACCCGCACGCGGGATCAGCCAGCCCGCCAGCAGCGAGAAGCTGGCGAAGGCCAGCACGGTGCTGGCCAGGATGATGCGGGCGATGCGCCCGTTGTCGGCCCGGTAGCGCTCGGCCAGCAGCGAGACGTTGCTGGCGCTCGGCAGCGCGGCCGCCAGCGTCAGCACGGCCAGCCCGAAATCGCTGACCGCGAGGCCGGCCCGGCGCGCCGCCAGCCCGAGGCCGAACACCAGCAGCGGGTGCACGAACAGCTTGATCAGCGCGACCGGCAGGTAGTGCCCGAGCGGCGTGCGGCTGTGCGCATGCTGGCCGGCGCGCCACAGCACCGCGCCGATCGTGAACAGTGCGACCGGCGTCGCCGCATCGCCCAGCATCCGCACGATCTGCGCGAGCGGCCCCGGCAGCTCGCGGCCGCTGGCGGCCAGCAGCGCGCCGAGCCCGATCGCCCAGGGCAGCGGGTTGCCGAGCGCGCCCCGCAGCGAGCGGCGCAGCGAGACGCCGAGGTCGTCGTGCGGCGTGCCGTCGTGCCGGCGCGATTGCGCGAGCGCCACGCACAGCGAGCTGGTGAGCAGCAGGTCGACCAGCACGGTGCCGATCACCGGACCGGCGGCACGCTCGCCGAGCAGCGCGGCCAGCAGCGGCACGCCCATGAAGCCGGTGTTCGGGAACGCGGCGACCAGCGCGCCGAAGGCGGCGTTCTTCAGGTCGACGCCGCGCCGCATCGTCAGCGCGACCGTCAGCGCCACCACCAGCAGCGCGCAGGCGGCGTAGACGCCGATCAGCGCCGGATCGATCAGCTGCGCGAACGGCATGCTGGCGCCGAAGCGGAACAGCATGCAGGGCAGCGCGAAGAACAGCACGAAGGCGTTGAGGCCGGGGATCGCGGCTTCGGGCAGCACGTGCTGGCGGGCGGCGACGTAGCCGCACAGCACCAGCGCGAAGAAGGGAATCGTGACGGCAAGAATGGACTGCACGGGGCGGGAGTATCGCGCCTGTGCAGCCTCCTCAGGGTGACGACGCCGGCGCGGCCGTGTGCGCCGCGGCGCCCTGCCGGCGCCGGATCTCCGCGATCAACTCGTCGTACTGCTTGCCGGTCTCCGATTTGATCAGCGACGGCCCGATGCCCGGTGGCACCCAGCGGTTCGGCACGTACTCGCCGTGGAAGGTGATCACCGTGTGCCCGCTGTCCGAGGCCGTGAGGCGGGTCGTCGCCTCGTAGCTCTTGAAATCGCCGCTGACCAGGTGCGAGCGGATCTCCTGCGGCGCGACCAGCTCGACCGAGCGCACGCTGTGGAATGCGAAGTGCAGCAGGCCGTGGCGCGCCTCGCCGCTCTGCTCGACCTGCAACGCGTTGTTGTCATGGCCGATCACCGCACTGGATTTGAGGTTGGAGACGAAACCCGCCATGTGCTCGTAGTCGGTCAGCACCGCCCACACCTGCTCGCGCTCGGCGGCCACGCTCGCGGTGACGTCGAGCACCACCTTGCCGTCCTGCAACGCGACCTGCACGTCGACCGGCTGGGCCTGCACCGAGGTGCCCAGCAGCGACAGCAGCAACACGGCAGGTGCGAGGGCATGGCGCAGATCCATCGCACGATGCTAAGACAGCCGGCCGTTCGCTGCACGCGGGACTGTTTTGCCTACACTGCCGCATGGCCGCCCCCCTGCTCAAGCTCTTCATCGCCAACAAGAACTACTCGTCCTGGTCGCTGCGCCCCTGGGTGCTGATGCGAACGCTGCAGATCCCGTTCGACGAGCAACTGGTGCCGTTCGGCGCCGGCTCGCAGGCCGAGGTCTTCGGTGGCTTCTCGCCCTCGGGCAAGGTGCCGTGCCTGGTCGATGGCGAGACGGTGGTCTGGGATTCGCTGGCGATCATCGAGTACCTCGCCGAGGCGCATCCGCAGGCCTGGCCGGCGGACCGCGGTGCACGCGCCTGGTCGCGCAGCGCGGCCGCCGAGATGCATTCCGGCTTCTTCAACGTGCGCAACCTGTGTTCGATGAACTGCGGCGTGCGGGTGCGGATCGAGCCGGTGCCACCGGCGCTGCAGGCGGAGTGGGACCGGCTGTCGGCGTTGTGGGATGAAGGGCTCGCCCGCTTCGGCGGGCCGTTCCTGGCAGGCTCGCAGTTCACGGCCGTGGATGCGTTCTTCGCACCGCTGGCGTTCCGGGCCCAGACCTATTCGCCTGCGCTCTCGGCGCGTTCGAACGAATATCTCGCGCGCCTGCTGGCCTTGCCGGCGATGCAGGCGTGGTACGCCGAGGCGCTGGCCGAACCGTGGCGTCACGAAGGCCACGAGGAAGAAGTTCGCGCTTCCGGCAGCTTGCTGCAGGACCTGCGCACCCAGTAGCCCGGATGCCAATCCGGGACGGCGCTTTGCAAATACCCCCGGATTGGCATCCGGGCTACGACGTCAATGTCGCTGGCCGGCGGCGATCGACGGAAAGTCGCGCGCATAGCGGTCGATCCATTCGGTCGCCGCTTCCTCCGCGCTGAGCTGCCGGCCCTCGATGCGGCTGACCGACTGCCGGTAGTCCTCGATGTGGCACACCTGCTCGACCATGCGTGCGAGGAACGCGACCTCGGCATCGAGGAAGGTCACGCCCACCTCGTAGCCGTCGATCTCGCTCGGCTCGCACCAGGCCACCCGGGCATCGGCCTCGAAGGCCGGTTGCACATAGGGAATGCAGATGTGCACATGCTCGCCCGGCGCCACCGCCCGGTCGACATGCACCGCCAGCCCGCCCGCGCTGATGTCATGCGCATGGGCCGCTGCCGCCGGGCCGTGCAGGTTGCCGGTACCGATCTCGACCGGCAGGTCGACAGGGTGGCGGATGAACTGTCTCATGGTGTGGCGCAAGTATTCGCCATCTGCGCGCGCAACGCCAATAACCCATTTGAAGGGGTGGGTTGGCCCGCTTTCGTCATCCGACCTGCGCGCCCGCCCGCCCCGCCTCGACGCCATAGCGCGCCGCGGTGCGGATGCTCGCGTTGGGATCGTTTGCATCGCTGACCACGCGCAGCGCGGCCTCGAGGCGCTGCGGGTTCAGCCGGAAGCTCATGTAGCCGCGCTCCTCGCTGCGCGCATAGCGGATGTGCGGGTTCAGCGGCAGCGCCGCATCGAGCCGGTCCTGCGCCATGCCGTGGCTCGTGATCGAGGTGCCGCAGAACTCGGTGGCGAGCGGCGCCGCGTCGCCGGGGCGGCGCTTCAGGTCGGCGATGTAGTTGCAATGCACGTCGCCGCTCAGCACCACCGGGTTGGCGGCGCCGCGCTCGGCCAGCGTGTCGAGCAGCCGCTCGCGCGCGACCGGGTAGCCGGCCCAGCCGTCGGTCCAGAAGCGGCCTTCCTTCGTCCAGGTGAACGGCGCCATCAGCGTCTGCTGCGCGAGCAGGTTCCAGCGCGCATCGGTTCTTGCGTCGGTGCGCGCCAGGCCCTCGCCGAGCCAGCGCTCCTGCGCCACGCCGAGCAGCGTGCGCCCGGGCTTCATCAGCTCGGGGCAGGCGGCCAGGTCGATGGTGCTCGAGCCGCCGCGGCCCGGCTTCGGGCAGGCCTGGTGGTCGCGGTACTGGCGGTCGTCGAGCACGTGGAAGCGCGCCAGCGCGCCCCAGTCGTAGCGGTCGAACACCTGCGCATTCGCGCGCACCGGCCGCGCCGACAGCGGCAGCGGCATGTGCTCCCACCAGGCCTGGTAGGCCGCGGCCCGGCGTTCGAGGAAGTTCGGCGCCAGGTCCTGGCCCTGGTCGTTCGCGTAGTCGTTCGCGACCTCGTGGTCGTCCCAGGTCACGATCCACGGCGCCACGGCATGGATGCGCTGCAGGTCGGCATCGCCCTTGTACTGCGCGTAGCGGGCCCGGTACTGCGCGAGCGTCGTCGCGTCGCCGCTGCCCTCGTGCAGGCGCACGCGGCCGGCGACCGGCCCGTACTCGTAGATGTAGTCGCCAAGGAAGACGACCAGGTCGGGCGATTCGTCGGCGAGGTGGCGCCACGCGGCGAAGTGGCCGTGGTCCCAGCGCTGGCACGACGCGATCGCGAAGGCCAGCGATTCGCTCGCGCCGGCCGGCGGCGCGGTGCGGGTGCGGCCGGTCGCGCTGCGCGCGCCGAGCGCGGTGAAGCGGTAGAAGTAGCTGCGCGACGGCGCGAGCTCGCGCGGCTGCGCATGCACGCTGTGGCCCCAGGCGGCCTCGGCGGTCTCGGTGCCGCGCGCGACGACCTGGGTGAAGGCCTCGTCGCGCGCCAGCTCCCACTGCACCGGCACGCGCGGCGGCAGGTCGGCGCCCATCAGGCGTGTCCACAGCACGACGCTGTCGGCGCGCGGCGAACCGGAGGCGATGCCGAGCGGGAAACGGTCGATGTCGGCGGCGCGCGCGGCGCGCACGAACAGCGGCGCACCGGCACTGGCCGCGGCCCATTGCAGCAGGCGGCGGCGGTCGAAGGAAGTGGGGCTCATGGAAGGATCGGCAAGAAAGCTCGGAGGGGTTCGCGATTGTTCTATCACAGTCACGCGGCCTCGCTGCGACGGACGCTCGCCTATGATCGATGCGAGTTTGCTTCCGAGCCGTTCCCCCGTGTCCTCCTCCCCCGATTCCGTCTCCACGCTGAACAACGCCCAGATGGAGGCGGTGCAGCACCTGTCCGGCCCGTGCCTCGTGCTGGCCGGCGCCGGCTCCGGCAAGACGCGGGTGATCACGCACAAGATCGCGCGGCTGCTGCAGGCCGGCTATGCGCCGGGGCAGATCGCCGCGATCACCTTCACCAACAAGGCCGCGCAGGAGATGCGCGAGCGCGCCAAGTCGCTGATCGGCGCGCGCGCCGCCAAGCACCTGGTCGTCAGCACCTTCCACTCGCTGGGCGTGCGCATCCTGCGCGCCGAGGGCGAGCGGCTGGGCCTGAAGGAGAAGTTCAGCATCCTCGACAGCGACGACGTGCTCGGCATCCTGAAGGACGCCGGCGGCACCACCGACATCGCGATGGCACGCCGCTGGCAGTGGACCATCAGCCTGTGGAAGAACGAGGGCCTGGGCAGCGACGACGTGAAGCCCGAGACCGACGACGACGTGGTCGCGCAGAAGGTGATGAAGCGCTATGAAGAGCGCCTCGCGGCCTACCAGGCGGTCGACTTCGACGACCTGATCGGCCTGCCGTACCGGTTGCTCAAGCGCGATGCCGAGGCGCGCGCCACCTGGCAGAACACGCTGCGCTACGTGCTCGTCGACGAATACCAGGACACCAACGCGATCCAGTACGAACTGCTGAAGAACATCGTCGGCGAACGCGGCATGTTCACCGCGGTGGGCGACGACGACCAGAGCATCTACGGCTGGCGCGGCGCCACCATCGAGAACCTGCGCCGCCTGCCGCAGGAGTACGCCGACCTGAAAGTGATCCCGCTGGAGCAGAACTACCGCTCCACCGGCTACATCCTGCGCGCGGCCAACGCCGTGATCGGCAACAACCCGAAGCTGTTCGAGAAGAAGCTGTGGAGCGCGTTCGGCGACGGCGAGCCGGTGCAGCTGGTCGAGTGCGACAACGAGGAGCACGAGGCCGAGCGCGCGGTGGCGCGCATCCAGGCGATCCGCGCGAACGGCGCGGCCGACGGCGTGCAGTTCAAGGATTTCGCGATCCTGTACCGCGCCAACCACCAGGCGCGGGTGATCGAGAAGGCCTTGCGCAAGGCCGAGCTGCCGTACAAGGTGTCGGGCGGCCAGAGCTTCTTCGACCGTGCCGAGATCCGCGACCTGTGCGCCTGGCTGCGGCTGCTGGTGAACAACGACGACGACCCGGCCTTCCTGCGCGCGGTCACCACGCCCAAGCGCGGCATCGGCCACCAGACGCTCGGCAGCCTGGGCGAGTTCGCCGGCAAGTGGAAGACCAGCCTGTACGAGGCGCTGTTCGCCGAGAGCCTGGGCACGGCGATCCCGGCGCGCGCGATCGGCTCGCTGCACGAGTTCGGCCGCTACGTCAGCGATTTCGAGTACCGCGCGCGCCACACCACCGGCGCCGAGGACGCGAAGGCGCTGCTGATGGGCTGGCTGAAGGACATCGACTACGAGAAGCACCTCTACGACGGCGAGGACAGCGAGAAGCTCGCCGCGTCGCGCTGGTCGAACGTGATCGACTTCATCGACTGGATCGCCAAGCGCTGCGGCGGCGAGATCGAGAACGACGGCGGCATGAGCATCGAGACCGAGCGCACCAGCGTGCTCGACGTCGCGCAGACCATCTCGGTGATCATGAGCCTGGCCGAACGCGGCGAGGAGCAGGACGTGATCACGCTGTCGACGCTGCACGCGTCGAAGGGCCTCGAATGGCCGCACGTGGTGCTGGCCGGCGTCAACGAAGGGCTGCTGCCGTTCCGCAGCGACGACGAGGAGATGACGCCACAGCGGCTCGAGGAGGAGCGCCGGCTGATGTACGTCGGCATCACGCGGGCCCGCACGACGCTGGCGGTGAGCACGCTGCGCCGGCGCAAGCGCGGGCGCGATTTCGTGCAGGGCATCCCGAGCCGCTTCATCGGCGAGATGAAGCTGCACGAGGCCGGCCCGAAGGAAGACCCGCGCGAGAAGCTGAAGGCGCTGCGCGCCGCGGCGCAGGCGCGGGCCGAACTGGCCAAGGCGGCAGCACCGGCGGCGGGGGCGGAATGAAGCCGATCACCTGGATGGCGTGGACGGGGGCCATCGTCGCAAGCGCGGCGCTGGCCATCGCGTCGGGCGACGGCTGGATCGCGGCGCACTGGCTGTTCGTGTTCAAGCCGTTGACCACGCTGCTGATCATCGCGTTCGCATGGTCTCGCGGGGCCGATGCGCCGGCGCGGCGGCGCTGGGTGCGGGCGGGGCTGCTGCTGTCACTGGCCGGGGATGTCGCGCTGCTGTGGCCGGTGCAGGGCTTCCTGCCGGGGCTGGTGGCCTTCCTGCTGGCGCACCTGGCGTACATCGTGGCGTTCACGCGCGGCGTGCGCTTCGCGGCGCGGCCGCTGGCGTTCGCGGCGTATGCGGTGGTGGCGGGTGCGATCCTGTGGGCCTTGTGGCCGGGCGTTCCGGCGGCGTTGCGCGTGCCGGTGCTGGCCTATGTGGTGTGCCTCGCGACGATGGCGGCGCAGGCGGCGGCGGTGGGCCGCGTCGCGGCGCTGGGCGGCGCGCTGTTCGTCGTTTCGGATGCGCTGCTGGCCACCCACAAGTTCGCAGCGCCGCTGCCGCTGTCGGCGCTGTGGATCCTGGCCACCTACTGGGCGGCGCAGACGCTGATCGCCATGTCGTTGCGGCGCGTCACATCCCCTTGAACAATCCGGTGAAGCTGCGAGACACCTCGAGCTTCTCGTTGTGCCCCTTCACGCTGACCAGCTGGCGCCCGCGCAGGTCGCGCGTCACGCCCGAGATCGCCTGCGTGTTGACGAGCGTCGAGCGGTGGATCTGCCAGAACTGGTTCGGGTCCAGCTCGTCCAGCAGCTCCTTGATCGGCTTGCGGATCAGCGCCTCGATCGTCGCCGTCTGCACTCGCGTGTACTTCTCGTCGGAGATGAAGAACAGCACGTCGTCGACCGGGATCATCTGGATGCTCTGCCCGACCGTCGCCTGGATCCAGCGCAGCCGCTGCGGCGCGCTGCCCGGGTTCAGCTGCTGCGCGAGCTTCTGCAGCAGCTGCTGCATCTCGGGCCCGGCCACCGGCGGCGCCTCGTGCGAGGCCGCGCGCTGCGCGAGCCGCTTGCGGATGCGCTCCACCGTCAGCGCGAGCCGCTCGCGCTCGGCCGGCTTCAGCACGTAGTCGACGACGCCCTGCTCGAAGGCCTCGACCGCGTACTGGTCGTAGGCGGTGATGAAGACGATCTCGCAGCCGTCCCAGTCGTCGTCGCCGGCGGCGAGCTGGCCGATCTGGCGCGCCGCCTCGACACCGGTCATGCCCGGCATCCGGATGTCGAGGAAGACCAGGTCGGGCCGGTGCTGCGTGGTCAGCTCCACCGCCTCGATGCCGTTCTTCGCCTCGGCAACGATCTCCAGCTCGGGCCACACCTCGGCGAGTCGCGCGCGAAGCTGCTCGCGCATCAGCCGCTCGTCGTCGGCAATCACAGCTCGGATGTTCATGCCCGGATCGTAGCCTCAGCCGGGGCCTGGGGCGTGTTCGTCGCTTTCGGCTTGCGCTCCAGCACGCGCCACGCGAGCCACAGCAGCCCGGCCACCAGCAGCACCGGCGACAGCAGCAGCCCCGCGGCGATCAGCGCCACCGCGACGGCGATGCCGACGGCCAGCGCGGCGAACAGCAGCGGCACGCCCAGGCCCACCATCAGCGTGAACGGCACGACGATCGCCACCACCAGCGCGGCCACCAGCAGGCAGGCGGTGAGCACCAGCCACTGGCCGGCCTGCAGCGACGGCAGCATCCACGACTCGCCGTCGATGCTCACGTGGATGCCGTCGGCCGGCAGGCTGTGGATCAGCGCCGCGGCGGCGAGGCCGGCCATCACGAGGGCGCTGAGGCCGAGGCACAGGAAGAGCTTGAGGACGCGTTTCATGCAGGGGCTCCTTCGGACGTCTTGGCGCGGTAGGGCACGGTGATCGTCACCCGCGTGCCGCCGCCGGGGTTCTCGGACACGGTCAGGCTGGCCGCGCTGCCGTACAGCAGCTGCAGGCGTTCGCGGATGTTCGCGAGGCCGATGCCGGTGCCGGCGGTCGCGGCCTTGCCGAAGCCGAGGCCGGTGTCGGCCACCGACACCGCGAGCTTGCCGTGCACGATCTCGGCGGCCACCGTCAGCGAGCCGCCCTCGGCCTTCGGCTCCAGCCCGTGCTTGATCGCGTTCTCGACCAGGCTCTGCAGCATCATCGGCGGGAACTCGGCCGACAGCAGGCCGTCGCTCACGCGCACCTCGGTCTGCAGGCGCTCCTCCATCCGCACCTTCAGGATCTCCAGGTAGGGCCGGATCACCGCGAGCTCGCGGCCCAGGTCGCGCGTGGCCTGCGCATTGGCCTCGCGCATCGTCGGCATGCTGGCGCGCAGCAGCGCGATCAGGTTCTTCTGCATCCGGCTGGCGCGCGGCGGGTCGGTCTCGATCAGGTGGTCGATGCTCGCCAGCGTGTTGAACAGGAAGTGCGGCTCCACCTGCGCCTGCATCGCGGCCATGCGGGCCTCGATCACCTGGCGCTTCAGCGCCTCGGACTCGGCCATCTCGGTGGCCACCACCGCCTGCGCCTCGGCCTTGAAGCGGCCGGCGGCCATGATCTTGATCACCATCGAGATGAAGATCAGCAGGAAGGTGAAACCGGGCAGGTGGTCGCCGGGGCGGAAGCCCTTGATCGTGATGGTCTCCACCTCGTTGTCTTCGTCGGCGGCCATCTTCTCGAGCACGCGGTCGGCGGCCTCGCGCTGGGCCTCGGCCGCGGCCTCCTGCGCGTCGGCGATCGCCCGCTGGATGTCGGCCTTGGCCTCCTCGACCGCGGCACGCACCTCCTCGGTGTCGGCGTTCTTCGGCAGCTTGACCTCGATGGCCGGCACCGAGATCGTGATGCCGGCGGCCGCCGATGCGGCAGCCGACGCGGCCGGTGCCGCCGGGCCGATGCGCACGCCGCGATCGTCGATCGTCACGCCACCGGCGCGCACGCCCTTGTCATCGATCTCCAGCGGCCCGATGCGCACGCCCTTGTCGTCGATCGTGACCTCGAACGGCTTGCCGGCGATGGTCACGTTGGCACGCTTGGCCGGCTCGGCCGAGGCGGCGCTGGCGGGCGCGGCCGGCGCGGTCGGTGCGGCGGGTGCAGTGATCGCCGGCGCCTTGCGCTTCTTCGGGCCCTTCACGACGACGCGGTCGTCGGTCCAGCGCAGGTTGAACGGCGGCAGGTCCGACAGGATGCCGGCGGCGATCAGCGCCAGCACCGACAGCAGGACGAAGCGCTTCCAGCTGATGCTGTCCAGCCAGCGGGCATAGGCRCTGAAGGTGCGGCGGGCGGCCGGCAGCATCGAGCCGGTGAAGCCGGGGGCGGCGGGCGGGGTGGGAGTCGAGACCATGCAGCCACTGTAAGCGGCGGCACGGGGGCGGCGCGACAGCCGGGCGACGGTCCGGCCGATCGGCCGGACAGGCTGCAGCCATCCGCGACAGAGCGGTTACAGGAACCCGAGCTTCCTGGTCGCGAAGTTCTTCAGGTTCGGCAGCACGGTCGCGAGCTGCGTGTCGGTGGCGCCGAACCAGCCGAGCATCGTGGCCGCGTACTGGTCGACCGAGGTGGTCGGGATCCAGCGGCCCTGCAGCTCCCAGCTGTCCTTGCCGACGTCGTCCGGCCCGCCCGGCGTCAGCGTCGGGAAGGTGCCGTAGCTCGCGCCGCCCTTCACCGCGCCGCCCACCACCAGGTGGTTGCTGCCCCAGGCGTGGTCGGTGCCGTTGCTGTTGTTCGGCGTGAAGGTGCGGCCGAAGTCGCTTTGCGTGAAGGCCGTCACGGCATCGGCCATGCCGAGGTTCTTCATCGCCGCGTAGAACGCACCCAGCGCGTCGCCGACTTCCTTCAGCAGGTCGGCATGGGCGCCGGTGGTGGGCCCGCCGGTGATCTGGTTCGCATGCGTGTCGAAACTGTCGATCGACGCGAAGAAGATCTGCCGGTTGCCCTGCACCGTGCCGTTGGCGGCGATCAGCTTGGCCACCTGGTAGAGCTGCTTGGCCAGCCCCGTCTTCAGCGTGCTGCCGGAGATCAGCGGCGCGAAGGCGCTGTCGATCGCCGCCAGCGCGCCGGTGCCGCCGGGCGTCACCGCCACGGTCGCGGCGAGCCGGTCCGACACGGCGAAGGCGTTGCGCTGCGCCGCCGCATAGGCATCGGCGAGCGCGGCATCCTGCGCCTGCGCGTACAGCGCATCGATCGCCTTCTTGCGCGCGGTGTTCGACGCGTTGTTGGTCAGGTCCTTCGGCTGCAGGTTGTAGGCGCCGAACGTGGCGCCCGGGTCGGGCAGCACCAGCGGGGTCTGGGCTGACGACAGGCCGAAGCGCGTCGAGCCGGCGACCGAGATCACCGGGTTCGCGGTGCCCAGCGCCTCGGAGGCGCGGCCGCCCCAGCCGGTGCGGGTCAGCGAATCGGAGGTGCCGGTCTCCCACAGGATCTGCTGGTCGGAGTGCGAGAACAGGTTGTCGGGCAGCAGGTCGGAGCTGCTCGCCGCGGCGCGGTACTGGTCTTTCGTGAGCGGCGAGTTCAGCGTGCCGAGGTTCAGCACCGGCGCGAGCTTGCCGTCGGCCCAGGCGGTGGAGAGCGCCGCGAGCGACGGGTGCAGCCCGTAGTTGATGCCGGCCAGGTTCACGAGGTTGGCCTTCGGGATCGCGAGGCCCTTGCGCACGGCGGCGTACTGGTCGTAGCGGGTGTCGGTCGGCACGATGGTGTTGAAGCCGTCGTTGCCACCGTACATGAAGAGGCAGACCAGCGCCTTGTAGTCGGCCGCGTAGGCCGGGCGGGCGCCGAGCAGCAGGTTGGACAGCGTGCCGGTGCCGAGCGCGCCGGCCAGCGTGGCGCCGGAGCCGAGCAGCCAGCGGCGGCGGTCCATCGAAGCGGGAGCGTGGTGATGGTGTGTCATGTCGGGCTCCTTTATCGCTGGACTTGGTAGTTCGGGGAGCCGAACACGAGGTAGGCGGCCATCTTCACGCGGTTGAGCTTCTGCGCATCGGTGCTCGATCCGGACACCGACACCGCGGCGATCACGTCGGTGCGCGGCCCGGCCGGCAGCGTCTGGCCGATCGCGAGCATCGACAGCCGGTCGACCAGCTTGGCGGCATCGGTCGCGTCGGCGGTGAAGGCCGACAGGTCGACGAGCGTGCCCACCGGGTTCGGCGCGCCGCTGTCGGCCGGCTTGGTGCCGCCCCAGTCGAACAGGTAGGTCAGGAAATTGAGCCGCTCGAGCGCCGAGTTGGCGTTGTGGATGCCGAAGGCCGGGCCGACCAGCGCGGTGCCGGGCACCGGGTAGTCGGGCGGGTAGTAGTTGAAGACCGAGGGCGGGCGGAACACGTGCTGGCGCAGGCTGTCGCCCCACCACCAGCTCAGCGAGTCGCCATCGGTGTTGCCGTTCAGCGCGCGCAGCGTGCCGGTGAACATCAGCGTGGGCTCGCGCAGCTTGCCGCTGTTGCGCGTGGCGGTTTCGGCACGCGCCTCGCTGTCGAGCAGCACGGCCGCGACGGTGGCGGCCAGGTCGCCGTTCCTGCCGCTGCCCCAGCTCTTGTCGAAGTACGTGAACTTGCCGCTGCTGAACGCGGCCGACACGCGGGCCACGTACTGCGGCGTCGGGTTGCTGGTGACGAGCTGCTGGATCAGCTGCTTGCCGATGAAGGGCGCGGTGTTGGGGTGCGCCATCAGGCTGTCGAGCACGGTCTCGAGCGCGGCCGGGGCCTTGGTGCCGGCCGCGAGCTGGGCGCCACCCAGCAGGTCGCGCGCCGTGGTGTCATGGAACTTGTCGACCGCGATCATGTCGCCGCCGTAGTAGCGGCAGTTCATGCCGGTCGGGTAGCAGCCGTACGAGGTGGCGCCGCCGGCGGGGTAGGTCCAGCCGGTCAGCGCGAAGGCGTAGGCGCGCACGGTGTCGTTGCTGTAGGTCGGCACGCACTTGCCGCTCTTCAGCGAGCCATCGGTATTCAGCTCGCAGGTGCCGATGCTGAACAGCTGCAGCAGTTCGCGCGCGTAGTTCTCGTTCGGCGCGGCCTTGTCGTTGTTCGCGTTGTTCAGGAAGTCGCCCATCACCGGCGACAGCGTCACCTTCTTCAGCACGTCGCGGTAGTTGCCGAACGCGTTGTCGAGCAGGTTGTTGTAGTAGACGCGGAAGCCGTAGTTGCCGCTGACCTCGAGGCTGTTGACGACGACCACCTGCTGCAGCGCGAACGCGACGCGCTGGCGCAGCTGGTCGGGCTGCTTCACCGCATTGCGGTAGAAATCCCACAGCAGCGGCTCGGTCGAGAACCAGTCGCGCCAGCAGTCGGGCTCGTTGACGTGGGCCGGCAGCTCGCAGAACTCGGTGGCGCTGGTGTTCTGGTGGATCTCGCCGGTCTTGCCGCTGGTGTAGCGCGAGCCGTTGAGCGCCATCTGCGCGCTGATCCACGCGGCGGCGCCCTTGGACTTGATGTCGGTGACGAGGGCCTCGCTCGGGCCGAACGTGGCCTGGTCGGCGAGGCGGACGGCGTCGCGCTGGGTGGCGGTGGCCGGGGCCGTGGGGGTGGGTGCCGGCGCTGGCGCAGGGGCAGGGGCAGGCGCCGGAGCGGGAGCCGGCGATGGCGCGGGAGC